>NZ_CP112937.1 GCF_034366785.1 Candidatus Trichorickettsia mobilis | reverse complement strand
CAAGAGAAAATCCATAAGTAATTTGATTATAATAGTCTAATAAAGGTAGAAAAATATTTTTAGACGCTCATATTTTATGGACGTATTTTAGGGACAGGTTGTAAGTTCCAAAATTAAATGGCGTAAATTTCTCATAAATAAATGGCGCAAGATAATTATAAATTTGTCTCTTTACGACAAAAGCTACAGCAATTTTAATATTGTTTAATCATTATTGAGGTTTTTCTTTTAGTATTTTATATATAGCAGCACGGCTAATCCCCATTTCTTTGGCAATTACAGTGGCTCTAGTGCCAAAAAACCTTAGTTCCAGTAACTTACTTCGATTAATAAAACGTTTGCGACCAAATTTAATACCGCTGAGTTTTGCTTCAATCCTGCCTTCGTTGGTCCGCTCCAATATTCTAGACCGCTCTGCTTCCACTACAGCTGTAAGAATAGTAGTCACCATTTTACCCATATCTCCTTCTGTAGTGATGCCATCATCTAGAAAACGTAAAGCTACTTTCATTTTGTTAAATTCATTGATCAGATTAACCATGTCTGCAGTATCTCTACCAAGTCTATCTAATTTTTTAACTAGAATTATATCTCCTTCTTTTACTTTAGCTAATAATGCATTAATATTAGTTTTATCATAGTTACTAGTAGTGAGCTGATCATAAAAGATTCTTGATTCTCTGACCCCAGCTTTTTTAAGAGCATGTTTTTGGATTTTTAATGATTGTTGCGAGGTTGAGACCCGTGCATAACCAAATAATCTCATTATTAAATACTCCCCAATGAAAAAGCTTCATACTCCAATAACCAGACATTCTCTTGCTGAAAATACTACTTCTTTTGTAACGCTTTTCATCATGTTAATCTTCATTATACGTTCGATTTGTTTTAACAATCTATTAAGTAGCCTAAAATTACCCCTTGTAGCCTGTACGATAGCAGTTATGGTTTCATGATCTGTAAAATCTTGTGGGTCAATGTTAATATCAAGTTTTGCGAGATAATTGCTCATGATAAATAACATTTCTTCTTGAGATAATGGTTTAAACTCGTGAACAAAACCAATTCTAGAATATAATTGAGCATATCTTGAGAGCTTCTTTTCCATACCAGGCATACCTATTAAGATTAATCCACAGTCTTTTTGGTCATAAAAATCTCTAATTTGTTCTAAAGACAAAAGTTTTAATCTATCTGATTCATCAACAATTAATAATTTTATAAAGGTATCGGAGAGTTGATCGATATAATCCTGTATTCTCATATCGTTGTACTCTTTTTCTTGGTACTCTTTATTTTTAGCTAGTTGACAAAATTTAGCATCATACCTTACTTGCTTTATTTTGTTTATGTGTTGACTCAGCGAGCCTATAATTCTTGATGGGCTATTTGCAACTTCTGCTGTATAAAAAATAGTACTATGTTCTATAAGTTCATGCGGTACCTGTTTAGTTGGTTGGCATTGTCGATAATCTAATCTAGAATATTCCTCTATTAAATGCCACTCACTATAATACATAGCTGATAAAGTTTTACCAACGCCTGGTGAACCATAGCATAAACCAATATATTTGTACTGCAGGCAAGCTTCGCAGAATTCCTTGAACCGCTTATATTCCTTAGTAACTAGAAACTGATTTGCATTTTCAGTCATTTTCATACAGTTTTAATTTATTAATCTTGCTATACTTGACTTTTTCTAGTTCTTGAGTATTTTGTGCATCAGTTGCAACAGTTTGACTATTTAGTAGTTGATCCACTAATGATTTGCGCCTAGAAATTATTTCTTTTAGCTCTTTTTTTCTTTGGTTACGTGCCTGAGTTATATCCTTTAAACTGATAACTTCTCCTGCAAGTTCTTGGCAAACAGCTCTACAAAGAAATTTGTTCTGATAAAAAACCCTAATTTCTGCTATATCTTTTGGATCATACCGAATAACAATTGATTCTCCAATATAAGCTGCCAATATTGGATCTAGATAGCGTAAGCTTTGAAAATAAATGCCATCTTGGTGAACTTTCCGAGGTTTTGCCACGGTCAATAACAATAAATCTAATTTTTCCAAGGATTCAGGAAGATATGGTAAAAACCCATTATTTCCCCATCTATTTATAGGAGATTCTTTGGTTATACTATGGACTTCCTCATGGTAGCATTTTAGTAAAAATTCCTTGAGTCGAATTTCAAACTGAGAGAGTGTTAGCCCTGGTTTACTATTATTGCCTTTTATTATGTAACCAGGTAATTGACAGAGTAATCTTTGATTAATTGTATTAAAAAACCTCTCAATTTTACCTCTTCCTCTAGGTTTTCCTACATTTGAGAAAATAAGTTGAATCTTTAGATCGGCACATACCATTTCGATATGTTTGGATGTAAAATCACTACCATGATCAGTATATAGTCGTTCTGGTATACCGCATATCTGCCACTGGGTTTCACTCTTGTTCCATATAGCTTGCCTCAGTGCAAGAGCTGTTTGAATTGCTGATGGAGCAGTAAGAAAAAATAACCAGCTATTGCTCTACTATAATCATCTATAATTACAGTGAGCCATGGTCTTACCTGTTGACCACTATTATCAATTAAATATATATCTAGTAAAGTATGATCAGCTTGCCAAATTTCATTTGAGTGCTTCGCTTCTCGTTTATATAATAAATCAAAAGTATCTTCATAGACTTTGTTACCTTCATGAGCTAAAACCATCATACTTTTTGGTAACTTATTTATGATCTTAGCAACCGTATTATAACTTATACTTGGTTCATTTAATATTTTAGCAAGTTCATTAGTTTTGCTACATACTGCTGCAACAGACAATTTTGGAGTTTTTAAAGCAATACCTTCGATAAAATGTAAAAGTTTTTGTGATATGTTACGATATTTGTTTTTATCAGAGCGTTGTTGATGCTCAAGACCTGCTAATCCTTGAACTCTATAATTTTTACACCATCTTTGTAATGTACGTAGTGGGATATTCTGAGAGATTGATATATTGCTAAGCGACAACCCTTCCTCTAAGAATGGTTGAATAATTCTAAATTTTGTATAATTATCTTTAAACATTATACCTTGCTTGTAGCGCTTTCTTTTACGGCACTACGTCCTCCTGGTAAGTGGCGATAAAGTGTAGAAGGATCAACTTTTAAACGTTTTGCAACTTCTTTTACAGTAATTTCTTTATCTCGCAGTAAAGCTTTGGCTGCTACTAAGTCATCAGACATTAATGATGGTGGCCTTCCTCCTATCTTGCCCATATCCTTAGCCGCTTTAAGTCCGGCTATAGTCCGTTCTTTGATTATGCCACGCTCAAACTCAGACAGTGCAGCAAATATATGAAATATTAATCTTCCACCTGAATTTGTAGTATCTATACTTTCAGTAAGAGACTTAAATCCTATTCCTTGTTTTTCCAAATCTTCAACTGTATCAATTAGTTGTCTGAGTGACCTAGCCAGCCTATCAAGTTTCCATACTACTAAAGTATCACCTTCATTCGGACGCATATATTCTAATGCTGCTTTTAATTCAGGTCTATCACGCTGGGCTCCTGAAGCTTTCTCAGTAAAGATCTTTTTACAACCCGATTCTTGTAATGCAGTAATTTGCAGTTCCAAATTTTGCTCTTGCGTTGAAACTCTAGCATATCCTACTAACATATTTCTATTTTTCTCTTATTACTCATTAATTATTATATATTTTAAGATGTTTTATTTCAAGAGATAGTTTTAAGATAGAATTGAGCCAAAATAGGATCATTTCTTGATGTTTTGATATTGGTAATAAGTACTTCTTTTAAACGGTCGTTTTAAAGAGCTGCTAAAACTATAATATCTGGCATTAATAAATAATAAAGCTATAACTAATTAATTATGACATAAATAGAATAATATGCTAAAATGTAATATTCACTAAATAATTAGTATTAAGGATATTATGAATGCTATACGTACAAAACTAGGGGATGGTGGCAGAGTTATTATTCCAGCGGCTTTTCGTCAGAATCTTCACTTAACCGCAGGAGATGACATTGTATTACATATGCAGGAGGATATAATCTATATCACCACTCCTAATCAAGCTTTGCGTAAATTACAGGCCAAGGTAAGAAAATATAATAATGACACTGGTCAAGATATATCCCTTGTGGATGAATTAATAGCTATGCGTCGTTCAGAGGTTGACCTGTGAATAATAATATTGTACTTGATGCAAGTGCCTTGCTTGCTCTTATCCAAGAAGAACAGGGGGCAGAGGTAATAAAACCGCTGTTAAAGTTTTCTGTCATGTCGACGGTAAATATTGCTGAATCTTTAACTACACTACAACGTACTGGTGTCTCTCCTCAAGAAGCATTGATCTTGATTAGCGATATTATTATGACTATTGTCCCATTTGATCTTGAACAGGCTGGGATTGTTGCTGAGTTGCAGTCAAAAGTCCAACATAAAGGACTATCATTAGGTGATAGAGCCTGCATTGCTTTAGGTATCAAGCTACAAGTTCCAATATATACTGCTGATAGAGTTTGGGCTCAATTACAATTAAATAATGCCAACGTTAAATTAATTCGCTAGCTACTTGCAACTGATAAAACCTTTAAGCAATCTTCTCACGCCATTTATTTATGAGAAATTTACGCCATTTAATTAGGGAACTTACACCTGTCCCTAAAATACGTCCATAAAATATGAGCGTCTAAAAATATTTTTCTACCTTTATTAGACTATTATAATCAAATTACTTATGGATTTTCTCTTGTCAGCATTTCTTTATATTCTTTTTTCCATTCTCCATATTTTGAATTCATATCTCTTCTTTCTAACTCATCAATTGTTATGTCTGTTGCAGTTCTAAAATAGTTAACCCTCTTTCTAGAGCAGAATGATTAAATTATCAATTTTATCATTTGTTAACATTAGTATCCTCTTACAAAAATTGAGACAACTAATCTCATAAAGTTTTGCTAAATCCTTAACCCAGTCACACAATAATTGATTAGCATAAAATTGAGGACTAATTTTAGATTAATTATTGTAAAATATATTGTTATAATCACATGAAACATAGTATGATCATAAAGTCATGTTTAAGTAGATGAGCATGATATTTAGTCAAAGCTACCAATTTTGTCTAGAATCACGGTAGCTTTGTGTGGGACAGATCTAGGAAATATTAAAATACCCCCTCCGATGGTATTGTTTATACAACTAAAAGATTAATATTTTCTAAACAAACAATCAATAGTTGTTATAAATAAAAATATAATAAGTGATATTTATATGAGATGACAGTTAAAATTAACTATGAAATGTCCATGTTTAGGTAAATTATTAATTTGATCTTGTATTAGTTTTTCAGATGCGCTGTTCGGAAAACTAATACAAGATCACATCGTCTGGTAAACTAGCACAAAATCAAACTACTTGTCTGCTGTGCTATATGACACCTCAATAAACAAATTCTAATCTTATCGTTAAAATAAGAAAGTGTAATAACGCCAGAAAATTAGACGACATCATCTGATACATCATTCACTTGTGATGTGTTATTAGGAAAGCTGTCAGTGGTTAATAAGTTTCTTGAATTATTAGTAGTAGGTAATATAATAGAAGGAGAAAAATTATGGGAAATTTTAGAAGTTTTTACCTTATTACTTGATGAGTTTTTAAAAGGTTTTTCAAATATTTCTGCTTTTGATTTTGGTTTGTACACTGTAAGTACGTTGTTATCCTTCCCTATTACTGTTTTAACATCTGACTTTCCGTCATAATAATATTTCTTCCCATTAGTTTTATCAATAAGCATCTCAGTATGATTATTGATAACTTTTTGAGGTAGCTTTAAATATTCTTCTTTAGATATATTCCCGAATTCATTTTTATGTTTCTCATGATGCTTAGTTTGATATTCTTCATTTTTGGGATCCCATTGAACTTTAGTTGCTCTTGTTTTTTGGAGCATAGTTTCAGTAATTTTTACTGGTAACTGAGCTATTTGAGATTTTACATAACATTTTAAAAGTTCCTGTAGATCCGATTTAAGAGCAGTTTTATCCTCTTTTATCGCACTGGCAACACATCGTATCACGTTAACTGTAGCAAGGCTCTTTAAAACTATTTTCGCACCCTTTACTCCAGAACATGGGAGAAAAAATGTAATAGCTTCGCGTTGCCCCTTAGTAGTATTTTGTTCTATAAAATTACCTACCCCAAAATATTTATTATCTACCTCTACCACTTGATTATAAGCATTGCTTATAGTATTAGAAGTTTTATTGTATGCGCTTTCAGCGAATAGAGCTAACTTTTCATATTTTTCTTGTCCTAGTACCTTTTGAGTTAAATCTTTACTTATACTTACTGCCATCATTACTCCATCAACTGTTTTTGCTATAACTACCTCAGCTTCAGGTGAATGTACAATTTCGTCTCCTAAGTTACTCAATAACTCACCAACTAAATCCACAGGCGCTCCCACCCAAGAGGTTTTACCCTCTTTGTAATTTTTACTTGCTGTATCATAAGCATTTGATATAGAGCTTTCAATTCCATTCAAAACTCTTTTGGGAAGATTTATAGCGTAATCTATTGTTTCTTTAAGCGATAGCCCACCATTAAATAACAAACTATTAACTTCTTTAGGATAATGACTTTGTATCCAATTTTGTGCTTCAATAGCTTTAGAAAAATTCTCAGAATTAGCTTCTATACCTTGAGCAGTTTCATTACGCAATTGTTCTATGGATTTACCGGTCAATTCTGCAAAGATGGCATAACCGCAATTATTACCGTTACTTTGGATATCAATTAATTTGCCGTCTGAACTTAATAATTGGTAGTGTCCTATTCCTTCTTTCCCTTCAATATCTTTATCACCTTTAGTAAATACTGCAATTTTTGTACCTTTGGCTTTTTCTTCTTCCGTTAATTGATAATTTGGATCATCCACTATTTTTAAGTCTATACCGTTTTCAGTAGCCATAGTGAACATATCAGCTATATCAGCGGGTTTATCTTTTTTTACTGCTTCAGCGTGATTTTTTACTTCTTTACTTACCTGGTTATTGATATTATTGCTATTTTTACTTTTTTGCTGAACGTAATGAATATTCTCGCACTGACTATATGCAATGGTATATTTTTTTGCTTCATGATTAATTAGACCAGAATATGTTTGTGTAGTATTACTTAAATTTTGTTTTTCACCAAGATCAGCTTTTAATTCTTTAATTTTATTTAGATCTTCGGCTGTTTTATTTTCTTTATTTTCTAATTCTGTTAGTTGTTCATCGATGGATTTCAGCTCGCCGCTAAGTTGATTATGAATGATTTTATCTTGAATACCTGAGGAAATAGCATTAGTAAGAGCTCCCATACCGTAGCTACTCCATGGAGAGATAAGCTGTGACTCTGTGATTCTGATGACTTGCTGAGTAATTACATCGGATACAGACTTCATTATTTGACTTAAGTCGTCTATTTGCACAGATAAAGTATTTTCATGTAATAATTTACAAAAATTGATAACATCATTCTTGCTTTTATTATGAGGATGAAGATTAACTTTATCAATCGTAGTTTTAGGCATTTTATGATATCTGTATTCTGATGAAATCGGATTATATCGCTCTTCAGACAATTGATTAATTCCTAGTTTAAATTCTTTTTTAGCTTCAAAGGCTAAAGGATTTACATACTCATGATGAAAAGTTAGAGGATTCAGTTCTTTTAAAGTAGCATTACTGATATGATGCAAAGCATGATCTAATGATGTTGTATTATTATTTTCTTCAAGTTGAATAATATCTTCTTTTGTAAGTATCTCGACAATTTCCCTAGCGTCTTTTTGATCTATCCGGCAATGCTGATGTAGAAGTTGTGGCATTGATAGTGTTTCTTTATCTATTTGGGAAAGTTTCTTAGCTAACTGATCATGAACATTATCAACTATAAAGGTAATTTGATGCATACCGTTTAAGGTACCTAAAATTCTCATACCCATACTAAATGGACTACCTAGATACTTTGAATCCGATAAAATACCTTTACATAACGGACCTCCAACTGAATCCCACTGTTTTTTCCAGAAATTATGCTCAGGATTTATGGTTTCGGCTACTATCTTATCAACTTTTCCTTTAAGATTCTGTGATTTGTTTATACTATCTAATGCATGCATCTTACGTACTAAACTCATCAAGTTTGACTGATAAAATTTGGTGTTAACTTTGTTTTGTATCGATGCTGAGATTTGAGGTTTAAATTGCTCTAAAGCGAAATGAGATAAAGAATCTGCAACTTTATTTAACCCTTCTCGTACTGCCGCTTCACTGGTAGCAACTCCCATTTGTTTAAAAGCAAGACTTTTTAAGTTTTTTCCGCTTTGTACTAATGTTTTGCCTATAGTTTTACCGTTGGTAACAACCTGTGTTCCTGCTTGTTCAAGTACCTCTTCACCTACTCCTACTGCTATATTCTTGATTCCTTTACCGGCATCTTTTATTGCTTGTAATCCCATACATGCAGCTGATATAACCAGACTTACCGCTTTTTGTTTCATATAATCTGACCAAGTAAACTGCCTGGTGCTATAAGCTCTATAAGCAGTAAATATATCTGCTGCTCCTTCGGTAATTAAACCCATGCCGACGGTTGCACCGAATCCGGTTGCTATTAATACACCGCCTGCTGCCATTTGAATAGCTGCTAAAGCCCCTACTGCAATAACACTGCGCCATGGGACAAATCTTTTTTCATTAATTTCAAGTAAATATTCAATACCTCTTGCTGCAAATTCAGATAATTCTAAAGCCGGTTTAGCCTCTTCCATGAATAATTCATTCAAGGTTTTAACTTTACTAATTTCAATATTTTCCTGATCTAACGATGCTTTTTGTATAACCTCTTCTACTTGTTTAGTATTTAAATGTTTAAATACTAAGCCGAAATCCATATTTTCTTTTCTAATATTAGGAATGAGTTTTATTGCTTCAGTTTGACCTAAGTTATCAAAGTTTACATTTAGCTGCCCTTCATTTAACCCTTGTAAGCTAGCCTCAGGGTTTACTGTAATAAAGTTAATATTAAAACTTGCATTTCTACATAGATTGATAATTTCAGTGCTACTTAAACTATCTAAATTTTCAATTCTTATACTTAAATCATCACTTTTTATCTGATCAATTCTTTTCTTTGCTTCATGATTATATATTGTTTCAGAAATATTATTTTTAGAATTAAAGAATTGTACGGCTTTAACTTTTGGATGATCAATAGCTTTGGCCAATTCCTCTTTACTACCTGAGATTTCAAGACTAAAAGCCTTAGATTTTATTTGTTGAAATTTATTCTGGGCATTTTGCCAATCTAATCCGGTACATTCAATATTTAGGCTTGAATTTGGCAAAATTTCTTTTTGTAGTAACTTCGATACTTCATTTGAATTTATAAAAGTTAAATTAAAACGCAAATTATCATCTTTTTGTTTTTCAATAATTTTCAATGCGTCTCTTGCTTGTAAATTTTTTTGAGTTTCTAACTTTTCATTATCTAATATAATCTCTAAATTAATTTTAGAAGAATCAGGTGACCAGCGTTCAGGTAATAGATGCCTATGGAAAAAAGAACTTTTATCTTTCAGTTGAGCTATTGCTACTTCTTTAGTTGCTTCCTTGATTTCAATATTAGAGTTTAACATTGCTTGTAGTTTTTCTGCATTAATCTGTTTTAAATTGATACTAATACCCTTATATTTTTTTGAATCTAGAATTGCTGAACTAACAAAAATATTTTTTAATTTATTCAATTTACTCTGAGAAGCTTCATTTCCTCCGGAAAAGGCTTCGTTGATAGTATTGATCGCTTGATCTATAGTTCCGCTATCTTCTCTTACGGTTAAATCATTAAATGCTACTTCAAGCTCATCATAACTACCTAAATTTCGATCAATTTTTCCTTCACTATTTCTTGCCATGCCATAGTAAGAAGTTTCTGCTTTAAAAATTTCAGTATTATAATCATCTCTTTCAATACTATCTTCACCTTTAGTTTCATATTGAGTAGTATTTTGATATTTTCTAACGCCTGTTATATCGATTAATCTTTGAGATTTTTTAATAGTAGATACGGCATTTTGTATACTGCTTGAATAAGAACCTAAGATATTTACCTTTTCAATTAACTGCTTGGATAGATCACTTTTAATGTCTGTATGCTGTTGCTGTAAAACAGCTTGCATAGCATTTAATGATGCCATTTCGTCATTTAAAACACCTAAAGCTTTATCAAACTCTATAATTGCTTGTTGTTTGTAATTTGTACTTTGATTATTTGCAGTCCAGAACTTTTCTTTTCCTTTTAATAACAACCAAGCTTTACCTGCGTATGCAGCAGCACTATATTGCTTATCTAACTTTATAGCCTTATCAAAGTGACTCATAGCAAGATCATACTTATCATTTAATGATGAATCATTGATAACTAAATCATTGGCTATAGCAATATGGTAATAAGGATTTTTTATTACTAGATTATTTTTATAGTCTTCATTAATCTGTGAACTAAATTTCTCATATTCTTTATCAGCTTGTTCTATTGATATTGCACCATCGTCTATCTTACGTAAAAACATTGCCCATTGTTCTTCAATAGCAGATAGTATGTTAGTTTCATGCACAGATGGCATAACATTAGTTGCTACATCTTTAACACTATCCTTAAATTGCTTCCATATCCCACTTTTTTCTCTAATATCTTGACGTATCTCATTTAATAATGAGCAAAATTCATTAAAGAGCTTATCTTTTGTGGCTATTACTTCTAACTCTTTCTTTTGGAACTCATCCAGCATTCCTGATTCAAAATTATTTCTTAGTTCTTTAACTTGCTGTGGCGTAACTTCTCCATATTCCATTAGATTAACAGCATTTAATATCATTTGACCTGTGCCGCGTTTACCTTGCCTTGCAGTTCTACCGAAAGCTTGTTCTTCAACACGCTGATTCGAGGGCATAAATGTTACAATAACATGCATACCGCCGTTCTTCTCGATATCATCAGTTTTAATATCGGTACCGCGTCCTGCTAAATTTGTTGCTATGATAATTTCTCCGGGATTAATCTTTTCTACCTCTCTTTCCTGATTCATATTATTCATGGTGTAAAGCTTTATCGCCCCAGCTCTGTATTCTTCTCTAAGCTTTTCTGCTATTATTTTAGTATGTTCTATTGTTTCACAAATAATTAACGTTCCTCTTTCTTTATTTGCCTCATTAATTGCAGAAGAACAAATTTCGTTAAGCCACTGAGCTTCATTAGCAGCAACTACAGTCGGTAACTCAAGATATTGTTTTTGACGAAGACTTGGAACAGTAATAAGATCGAGATTATAAACATCCGATAATACTTCTTTAGCTTTATCGGAGCCGAGAGTACCGGTAAGACCGAATAGATTGCTACCGTACCTCTTAAAATACCCCATGTTTGATAAAAAATTTGTAGTAAAAGTCTCTGAAGTCATTTTTAAACTATGTTTTATTTGCAGAAACTGATGCAAACCATCACTCCAGTTAGTAGAGCTTTGCACAATTCCGGTGCTGTTAAAATCTACCGGTTTAATTACTCCTTCCTGCACGATATAATGCGTATTTTCTTGATAATTAAAGGCTACAACAGCATTATTTATCCATTTAGGAGTTTGTTTCTCAACAAACTCTTTGAAATTACTCGGTACCTTTACAACATTTTTACTAATTAGCTCTTTTACATAATCTTCTAAATGTTTTTTAAGAAATACTTCAATTTCACCTTCTATAGGTTGACCGATATTGCTTATATCTTCAGTAGATTTAATATAATTTTTAAGATCCGGTACTTGGATAATATCTCTTTTATCATCCGAATATTCCAATAGCATTCTATCTTGTTCATAACTCAATTTACCGTATAAAAGATACATTTTACTGTCAATCTCGACTACCTTCTCTTGCATTGAAACAGGTCTTTGCCATAAAAAATGATATATCGGTTGTAATTGATCTAAACCTGCTACGGTAGTTGCCAGTCTTGCAATCTTAGAACTATCATCGATAAGCATACTATCAACTTCATCAACAATTGCGACTTCACACTTTCTATCGGCTAATGTACCAAGCTGACTATATTCATCTCTTAAAGCATCGAATTGAAACTGTGCCGCTTCTCCATAAACTATATCTTTTTTATAACAATCCTTAGCACCTTTTATATAAATCGACTTATCATTATTATCGCTACAGTTAAGGCCAAACATTTTATATAATTTAGCTTTCTCTTTAGCATCTCGCTCTGCTAATACCGGTGAGCTAGTGATAATATCGACTTTCTTACCTTTTAAAGCATTAATAATGGCTAGCACACTGACAATGGTAGACTTACCTTCACCCGTAGCTACTTGTAGTAATCTGCCTTGAGTTTGATTAGCATTTAAAGCAACAAGACAACTTAAAATCTGGCTATCTGTCATATGAAAGCCGGTTTCTAAGAAATTTGCTCGTTTTATTACTGTAAGCGCTTCGGTAGTAAAATCAGGGTTTTTAAAATAATCAGGATTAGATTTAACAATACTTGCCCATACAGTTATATCATTTTTAGTCCATTCTGAGATAATTGGCGTAGTGTGCTTTAGAATTTTGGTATCTATTCCCAAACTTGAAATTTCATTTGAAACTTTAAAAATTAAATCTGAATTTAGATCAATCTTACTTTTTAATTTAGTACTTTTAACTTGTGCTATTAAACCTAATAAGTCATTGTTAATTAATTTTAGTAAAGATTCGTTATTTAAATTTTTGGTTTTTACTTCTTCTAGTAATTCTACAGTATTCTTAACTTTGCCTATTGTTTGGAAATTATTATCAACAGCGATTGTATTTACTTCTTTTAACCACTCTTCTGAACTTTTATTCAGAGACATTAAAACATTTTTATAATTTGCCGGAGAAAGTTTATATTGATCTAATATTTCAAGAACTTGAATAAGACATTTTTCTTTCGCTGCTTTTTCTATTGTATTAGAAGCTTTAAGATTACTAAATATTGTAGTTAATTGTTCAAAAGTCCATTTTTTATCTAAAAGACTATCAATAGTATTAGCTAGTTTATATCGATCTACTGGTCTTTGAATCTGATTACCTAAGAATTTAATTTCTAGCGACCTTTTCAGTTCATCAACAGTTGCATCTTGTACATATATATCAGATACTTTTACTTTGTTAGCTTCAGCAAAATCTAATAATAATTCAAATTCTCTTGGATTATCTATTCTTGCTATTGAGTACAAAAACTTATTTGTAACGCCGGTATTAAACCTCGTGCTTATACTAGAAGCGAGTTTATCTATATAATCAGTATTTACCTGCTTGTTTTGTAAGCGTTGATTAAATATGGGTTTTAACCACTGCTGCTTTAAATCCGTATGTTGATTGCTACTAGTTGATAAAATATTATGAGCAGTTTTAAAATCGATATTCGATAAAAATTTAACTAGATCATTAAGTTGATCAAATGACATCCTATTATTAGCTTGACCATTATGTAAGCACTTCAGTATTTTATCAGATTTACCATCTTGAAATTGTTCTTGTTGTTCGATATCAAGCCAATTTTTATAAAAATTAAATTTCTCACCATCGCTTACTTTAAACCTGGTCAACAAATCTGAAAGTAAAAGTTCTCTAGCCCATTGAACCTGAGGTCTTTTAGTAATTTTACTAAAATCTACATACTTTAACGAAGCCAAGGTATCAAGCAGATCTAGATCAAGCTCAACTTTAGCATTAATATTCTGTTCTAAATTAGCGATGACGTTACTACACCATGATTCAAATACCTCTGATCTATACCCTTTATCTTGTGCCGCTCTCAATCCTTTAAACGATAAGCTTCTGATATTTTCGTCGATACTATCAATATTATTTTCTAAAACCGCCAAGCCTTTTTCCGGTATTTTAGCAACTTGTGATGCACCAGCAACGCATGCAAGCATTGCTAAATTTAATTGTTCGGAGTTATTACCTTCTTGTAATAACTCTGCCAAGCTATCAATTACACCTGTTAAATTTTGATAGCTTTCAGCTTGAATAATTTTAGCATAGCCGTTAATCAGGTTGCTATTTATTTTTTTAGATAAAATCGCCTGCTCTATAGTACTAACAATTCCTTTGTTAGAGTAATACTTAGGTTGTTGCTGTAAGGTTTGTGAAAAAACATCGGCAAACTCTTTGATGCTAGAGTAATCTTTATTTTCATGCTTAGAAAGTTGGATTAAAAGTAGTTTTTGAACACATGAATCAGTTAGCTTAAGGCCATTCTTTAATTCTTTATAAACATTTTTGAGTAATTTGCTTAAGTCTTTTGTACTAATTGAAGTTGGTGTACTATCAATTCGTAGTAATAAATTTGCTTGATGGGAGACTTCTTGATTTTTAGCAATTAACCCTAAAGTATGTTGTACTAGTTTTTGATCTTCTTCATTAGCAACTAGTGATATAGCCCTATCAGTTACTTTCCTACCGGTTTCAGCAATTTGACCTATCAATCTACAACAAGATGTTTTTATTTCATTGGAATTAGTGCTAGTCATTAAAGTAGCTATACTATTTATTAACTCCTCAGGAATATCTTTCTTATTTGAACATTTAACCAAAACATCTATGGCTTTATATTGTAAGTCAGGCTCTCTATCAATTATAAGCCGTATTTGTTTGAAATTTTGTTCAAGTAAATCAGATTGTTTAGTAAGCTTGGAGATTTCATCTAATAATTTATCGTTAGAATCATAATTTAAATTAGCTAATTTAAGCTTAGTTGTTTGATTACCGGCTAATTTAGCAAAATTTAGTATTAAAGAAATATTTTGCTTAATATTTTCAGCACAATCTATATTGCTCGCCTTTTTTATCAAAGCATTTATACTGGCCTCATCAAGACTAATTTTATTAGAAAGTGCTTTAAAACCGTTAATGCTATCGTTAACAATATTTTGATTTTCTTCTGTAAGACCATGGATTAATGCTTTCTTAACAAGAGACTGATCAAATTTATTTTCTTTTTGTATTATAGAGCTAATTGCAGAGGATAATTCCTGTTTAACTAATCGGTTACTGGTAGTTAAAAATTTATTACATATTCTATTTATTACATCAATTGATAAACTTTCGCCTTTTTGACCTTGTAGTGCAAAAATTGACAATATTTGATCAGAAATTAATTTATTATCTAGTGCTTTTTCTAATTTTGTTAAAAGCTCAATTGAGATATTCTGATTATTTTTAGCAATACTTGCAAATATCTCAACTAATTGACTCTGTTCTTGCTTAGGGTCAAATTTTACTATTAGCTTATCGAGTAAATAATCAGGTATAATTTGTTTATTATTTGAGACATTACTTAGAATTGATAAAACCTGATTGTGGTCTAGCTCATCAGTTAATGCTTCAAAGGTATTGATAGGTAACTTCTGACCTTCATCAGTCTGTTTATTTAAATAAAAAACAGCACCTTCTTTATCAGCTAGCCTCTCAGCAATAACATGACCGGCTCTCTCAAGTTCAATTTTGTCAAATATTTCATCCGATAAATCTTGATTGTGACCTGCAATATCTAAAAGTTCAAATGACTTAAGTCTTAAGGTTTTATCTTCAGACAAGTAAAGATTGTCAGTAAATATCTGTAAAGTTTTATCACTAACTGCCTGACCGTTTCTAATTACATTTTCAAGTACATTTATAGCCTTATCAGAAACCTCAGCTATACCGAGTGCATTTTCTAGAGCTGCAATAGTATTCTCTGGTATTTTATATTTCCTCGTTGTATAATACTCAAGTATATTAATTGCTTCTTTATTGTTACTTTCATCAGAAAATAAAATGTGATCAAAGATTCTAAAAACTTTCTCATCAAATTCCTGTTTACTGGCCTCATTTAGCAAAATAGATAAAACATTCTTATTTACCCTCCCGGTAAAATTCTCGTCGCCTAATCTTAAATCTTCAAAAGCATAAACTGCTGGTAGAAATTCAATATGACTGGCAGCAATAGGTGATTTACCTTGTGTTAATTTAGCTAAACCTTTAGTATAAGCTGCAGCAGTATAAGTGGCGACATCAGGTATTCTATCTTCAACATATTCTCTTAATCTCACTAAGGTATAATTATCTATAACACTATTACTTGCTGCTATAAATAAAGATTTTGCTGATAAAATCCGTGTTTGTTTATCATTACTATCAAGTGCAGAAGCAAGATGCTCGATGCTTTTTTCTGTGAGTTTACTACCGCTTTGTAGTGAATTTACAAAAACTTTACTAGCAATCGATGAAATTGATGAGCAAGCGATATTATCTTTAGAACGTTGCTCAAATGTAATATCACTCCCTTCACCGACTATTACTCGGTCATCTAATAATTTATTGGATACTTCATTAACGTTCTTTATTTCCAACTTTTCACAGATAGTTCCTAAGGTCATGATTACAAAATTAGCTGATTTGTCATCAAAACTATCTAAATTTTTAACTAAAGATTGTACGACTTGTTCCGGCAAAGCTTTTGCTTTTTCTGCAGTCAGTAGTATCGATCTTAAAGCTTCAGCTTTTAGCTCATTACTTGCGTCTTTGTTCTCAATAATATAACTATAATTTTTTAGCCCTTCTTGGGTTAAACCGTTGCTAAAACTATATTCAAGACAATTGTTGATAATCTCACAACAATATGTTTTTGTTTGATTATCAAAAGAGCTATTCTTGAGCAAATTACTGATTCTTAGTACCGTCTTTTCATTAAATAACTCCTTGCATCTTTTTGAATCTTTTGTTTGCTGGTTGATGTAGCTTATTGATTGTTCTAGATCAACATTACTTTCAAGCTGTACTAAACAAGCATCAAAAAGTTTGCTGTAATTTATCTCTTTGCTATCTACTAATGTGCCTAATATCTTTATAGCAAAGCCTTTGAATCTTGTATCTTTATCTTCTAAACAAGATTCAACTCTTTTAAGACGAGTTGAAGTTAAAATTTTCCTATCTCTTAATGCACAATTATATAAAGAACTAATTGTATCCAGCCTAATCTGATTCACTTCATTAAGTGATATGTCTTCAATTTCTTTTACTATACTAGGACTGTTTCCTAAAACTTTTCTTAAAGCCCTCAAACGACAATCACAAGGACTATCATCATCACAATTATGTGAATATTTAAAGGTACTAAAGAAATTCTTACTTATTAAATTAATACTATCTACAGAAGTTTTTTCAATAATATTAGGCTCCGTTGGTTTCCAAGAATCAAACATCCTGATTGTAAGGTCCACTTTATCAGTATAATTTATGAACTTATCGCTAACAGATTTTAAATCACCCAAGCAATCAACTAACTTATTGATCGCTGCTTGGTTTAGATTCTGTTTTTTTGATATAATGTGAAATGTTGCAGCAATCATTCTATCAGTTAGCAATGAACCTAAAAGACCCCCTGTATGCCATTTCCAATCACTTATAAACTTGCTTACTAAATAATTATCTTTATCATCATCTTTTATAACTTTACCGTTTCTAGCAAGAGCATAAAGACTTTTTACATCTGTATAAGTGCCGCCAAACCAAGAACGGTTATTTCCTTTGCTGTCTTTTTTAACTTCTGGCAAATTTTCAGCGTTAGAATTAAGCTTGATTTTTTTATTTTTACTTTTAAGTGCATCCGCTAAACTTAGTATATTAACAGTTGATTCTTCTGATTGATTATTTTTATAACTAACTTTAATTTTTTGTTGATTTTTTGTAACTACTGCTTGCGGTTCTTTCTTAGAATAGTTAGTTGAAACTTTTATTTTTCCATAACTAACTTTCCAGGAATTACCATTACTAGTATACTTTCGCTTTTGTATCTGAGCATCTAAAAAGCTTTTTGCCTCAGCTTTTATACCATCATTAATGGACTGCTTTATTTCTTTTATGATATCTTGCTCTATCAACTCCTTAGAGTTTTTAATCTTATATCCTAAAGCATAGGTGATTTCAGATTTAATCTCTTCATTATCAGTAGTTTTTAATACATTAATTAGCAATCCGAGTTCAACCTCAGAGCCTTTCTTAATTGAGTACTTAACTGTTTGACTTAATAGTAATCCGGTTTTATCATCGGTGTTTTTACCTATTATATCACTGCATAATAAAGTTAAATCTTCGTGTATTATCAAATGCTTACGAGTAGCATACTTGAGTTCTTTCGGCACTTGTAAATGAAAGGATTGATCTAACTTATACCCGCGCTCAATTTTACTTATTACTAGCTCTTGATCAAAGCTTTTGTAGATATTTCGAAAGTTATTAGCATAAGTTTCTAAGAACTGTAATTTATTAAAATTTTTGGCACTTAAGTCCACTATGTCAGTGATGTTTTTATTAAAATGTAGTAGATTTTGTTGATTTTTATTGTAGTAATTTAGTCTTAGTAAATTTCTCGACAGTTTAATAACATCTTTGTTATTATGATCATGAAAGGATTCAACTAAATTCAAAGTCGAATTTGGCAGCTTTTGGTATTCTACAAGCTCTGATAATATTTTTAAGATTTCTATTTTTATTTCAATTTTTGAATCATTTTTACTTAAAGCCTTATTTAGCTCATTTATTTCTAAAAGAGATAATTTATTAGAATGTTTAATTTTTTCTTTTAAACATTTTAAATGTTCTTGAATATCAGTCGCAGATTGATAGTAATTTTTACTATGTAGTAAATCCTTTTGTCGATCAAGAGCTTCTATAACACCACTTTTCATACTCACCACTTGAAATTAATTTATGAAATAAATACTAAACCAGTAGTTAAATTATAGATAACAAATTATTTGACTCAAAAAATATTTACTACCATAGTGCATTAGATTCCCTAAGTGTTAAACAAGTCACAGTATTAAGTTAGGAATGTTAGGATAAAAAAGAAAAGTGGTATCGTTAGATCAGAACCTTGTAATATCAGGGTTCGTAATAAGGGTCGAAGGAATTAAAAATAACATAATTATAAGCCTTGAAAATACAAATCACGTATCTAATCTACATAAAAACATATTAACTTAATACTTTTTTAACAGGTCTTGTAGTGTTTTATATTTAATTAAACTCAAGGTGAAATACTTTACCTTTCAATACAGAGATTAAATCTAAATAATATATATGTTCAGCTGTGGTTAATTTTTTGTATTTAATTATTTGTTTATATAAAGACATTAATCCAATATAAGCAGTTTTTTTTGCGGCATTAGTATTTCTACTTTCTTGAATAGCCAAATTAAAAACTTCTTCTATAGTTTCTGTTTCTGTGTTAGCTGATAGATTTAGCTTAGAAGAAATAAGTAAAACATAGTTTTTAAAGCTTATATTCTGATTGTATAAACTAAGCAAAACATTACCTAAAGTATTAAAAATAGAAGCAACTTTTTTTTGGGGTAGAAAAGGTGTCAAGTCTAATATAGAATTTTGAGTTGAAGAATCTAAAAAATATTGAAATAATTTTTTAACATATTCTTCTTTCTGAGTTATGTCATTGGTGATGTTAATGAGTTCATTATAACATTTAACTATTCTTTCCATACAATCTGCTTGATTATATAAGTCTTTCGAAGGGTTTATTAATTCCTGGTTTTGTTTACTTGGCGTATAGTCTATTTTATAAAAACTAGAGTTGTTTTTTAAGTTAATATACAGGTCTATTAATCGATGTAATTTTTCTCTTGCGTAATTATACTCTTTGTTTTTAATATAATTTTTTATATTTTCACTTTCGATTATAGCGATACCGCTTCTTAAACTAAGGTATCCTTCAAATAGTTCTAAATGATTTCCTAGCTGTTCAACAGTTTCAAAATAACGCAAAGCCTTTATATTATCTTGATACAGTTCTGTTCTAGCTAAAGAATATAGCACTCTAGTATATATTTCAGGTAAATCTTTAGCAATATTGAGCTCTATGTATAATTCTTTATGGCTTAATTTATCAAAATTAATAGGCGTAAAGCTGCGTACTAAAATGTAATTTTCTATTACATCTTTCAAATGTTTTAAAAATTCTTTTGCTTTTAGTGTGCTAGGGTAGTGATAAAGGTAATAATTAGATAAAGCATGCAATACATATGCGTATTTGATCAATTGAGACGCTGATGTCTTATGTGGGACAGAATGATAACCTATTCTTCCTTTAAAACCTACGATAGGATATAATATACTTTCTATCTTCTTTACTATATTGTGGTTGTCATACCACTGTGCTTTCTGCATATTATTAGCTGAAATATCATCTAGCGTTATACTGTTGATATCATCAATCACTTTACCGAAAGTTTGGTAATTTATAGCGCTTACTTTAAATTCGTCTCCCATAGAAGAGAATAATAAATAGCAGGTTGTAGCCAGGAATAAAATAGTAGTTAATATTAAACCTAGCTTATAATAAAACTTATTTTCTTTAGATAAAAAAAATTGCCTATCTTTTGGTTCTGTAATTTTATCAGGATTAAGCTTTGCAGAGACATAAGTTTGTTTGTCTATATTAATTTTGGTATTATTTGTATGGTTTTCTAACTCCTTCAACTCTTTAAAAAGTTCTTTATTCTCAATTTTAGATAAACACTTAAAAAGTACTGTGTATAATCCACTATAATAATTAATAGAGTTTAAATCTATTATACTCTCGCTTTCTAATAGATCATCACTTTTCATAACAGCATAGTTAGAAGTCTTGCTATACTTATAAAATATATCAGAATATTTTATAATTTTGTCATCAACCAATTGTAACTCGAATAAGCATTTAAACTTATCTCTTTCTATTAATTCAGTTGTATCTTCTGTAACAATCTCAACGCCTGCTAGTTTTAAATGATAAAAAAATTTTTTGAAGCTAGGATGTGTATAATTAAAATTAATATAGCCACAAATTTTAGAAGTAGATACTAAGGTTCGTATACGATTTAACTGCTTTTCAATTATATACCTTTGCAAAATCTCCAAATAATTGCTTTTTAAATAATCGACATTTTCTGTAGTTTCTATAAAGTCTATTATAGATTCTTGAGAATTAGCTCCTATCTTAAGTAAAATATTATGAATATGAGCTTCAACTGTTCTTGGAGAAATTGAAAGCAGCTCAGCAATTTTTTTGGGGTTTCTTAGATTAAGTATACAAGCCATTACTTCTATCTCTCTACAAGTAAATTTTACCTTTAGGTTTTTCATATCCAAACTTTAATATTCAGAGGTCTTATTCTTTTTTATTAATTATTAGCTCTAGCTCTTTTTGTATAAAAATACCTATGTATTTTTGTGTCTTTTTATATAAAGCTATTATTAACTCATCGATTTCTTCTTGGCTGATTTCACTTAATTTTCTATTGCGACTAATTTGGTCAGTTAAATACTCTAATCTTGCTAGCGTAGTAGCAGTTTTAAGCTCTACAATAGCAGCATTAATTAGATTTAAAAAGTAGCGATCTATATATTCTAAATTATCTTTTCTCATAAAGCCTTATCTATAAAATTTGTAAACAAAATGATTTACAGTTTTTATTTAAGGAATTAGGTTAAATATATTAGGAAATTACACGTAATAAGTGCCTAAGTAATAATTACTTAATTATAGACATATTCAAAATAAGGAATCAATGTCTCCACTTTAATAGATATTGTAATTAACAACTATAAAGATATTTTGGTTTAATTTATTTAAAGTAACTAGAACCGTAAATATAACAGTGTTAGAGCTAAAGCAGCTACGTCTTTCGTAAATTAGTAGGTATATAGGATGATAACGAATCATCAGTAGTTTTTATGATCCAACTATTTATTTTTTGTGACGATGTCATATCTCAAGAAAATGTATTTTTATATAGACGAGGAGCGAGGTTATGATTATAAATAAGTTTTTCTTCATTTGCTTTTTCTGAATATACCGTTAGCACTGAATCCTTATTATTTAATTCCAACAAAAGCCAAGAATTTTGTTAACAAGCAGAAACTTACAGTAGCAAAGAACTACAAACATTTATTATCACAATAATCTTTAGAATTATTAGAATAGAGCGCTTTTTCTTGATATTATAAAAGATGTAACATAAAGAAAAATACTAATTTAAAGTAAGTAATATATCTAATGAAAGCCGAGAAAACAGCTTTATTTTTATATAGACCTATATTTTACAATCTTAGATTGTTATCTGTTAAACATAATTTGAATGAAATTGTGTTAAAAAATGAAATCGATAACTGGTATTATTCTACACATCTTCAACTTAAACCTATTGTTAACACTTTAACTTATATAGAATATACAATATATAAAGATATTATAAAAAAGCTTGCATACTCTAGTCATGCAGAAGATTTAATGACTTTAGCCATAGCATTTAAAGGAATAGGAGATTTAAGAAGATTTAAAGGACAGATAACCTCAGAACCTCAAGATTGTATAGAAGCTTGCATAGCATATAAATATGCACTTGCTCTAATAGAAGTACAGGATCAATCTTCTTTATATATTAAATTTTTAATTAGTAGTCAAGCACTTTATGAGGATATTGAGAAAAGTTTAGAAAATTTAACTTCTACAATAAGTGTACAAAGCAACCCTAATCTTTTGAGATCAAACACCATCCGCCCATTATTAAAAGATTTAAGAAAGCATGTTAATACAGAGAATCAAAAAATTTTAGCAGATTTTAACTATAACTTAAAAAACTCACAACACAGCAATACTTTTAATACTGAAGAGACTTCTATACAAAAAATTCAGTATTTATACCAAAAATCGATATTTCCTAGAATAAAGGAAGTGCTAGAATTATTGTATAGAAATAGCCAAGATAATTTAGGTATTCCTCCTTGCAAATTTGTCATTATAGGGCTTGGTTCCCTTGCCATAGAACAAATCACTCCATACTCTGACTTAGAATTTGCTATACTAACAGAGAATGATAATTATAAGAACAGCAATGACCTTAAAATAAAAAATTATTTCAAGAATTTAACTTATTTAGTTTATTTTCAGATAGCAAACCTAGGTGAAACTATAATACCTACTAGCAGATATGAGATAGACCTAGCACATTTAGTTAATCAAGCAGTTACTTTAGATCTTGGAGGAAAAGTACCGCTAGGTAGAAGAGAGAAAGATAAAGAGTATGAGTTAATCAAGACTGTAGAAGGTATGCTACTATATTTATATAATCAGAATAATTCGATAGAATATATTGATAAAAATTTACCATATATTCTTGAAAAAAGCTGTTTCATCTACGGTGACGAAAACTTAGCACTGGAATATCAAACTAGAGTGAAGGATTTTTTATTCAGAACAAAAGATGACTTGGGGTATTTTTATGGGCAAAGCCGCGCATTACGTTTACTGAAAAGCGGTACCAAAGAGTTAATAAATGGTGTTTTAGTAGAGTACAAAGGAGATTTAGAAAAATTCTCCCCTTTAATTCGTAAGGAAGGAGAGCCATTAAATGTAAAACAAGAAATATATAGAACAATAGAACGACTAATACATAGCCTTGCTTATTTATATAACATAGACAAGGGAAATGTGTGGGAGATTATCGACCAATTAACGCAAGAAAAAATTATAAGTCCACAAGGAGCTACAAATTTACAATTTGCTTTTTCTTTTGCCTTATCTTTTCGCTTATATATTTATTCTTCTCAGGAGGCTCAACGAGACGAAATATTAATAAATTTATCTTCTAATAAAAATAGAACAGCAAAAAATCAAATTTATTTACCTCAAGAATATATGGAAGAACCTAATAGCCTTTTTAAGTACTTTTCCATAGTATTATCATTTTTTTATAGTGTAAAAGAATTTTGTACTCTTTATCCTAATCTTGAACTTGAGCAGAAAAATAAATTTTTTATAAATAATAGATTTTATGAAGATTCATCTATATGCAATGGACATCTCTATTTTAGGTTACTACAATATCATAAGGCAATTGCTTCTTTTAAGGAAGCTTTGGAAAAAGAAAATACTTTTAAATTAGAATTAAACTTAAGTAAACTATTTAATGCAAAAAATGATATATCAAAAGTAGGAAAGTTTTTAGAGCACCATCTAGGGCTATCGAAGTCTTTCAATCAACTACCTTTACAATCTAATCAAGAACTTTACAATAATTTGGCTACATATTTAGAGGCCTTTGATAAGGGCTATAAGAGTTTATACTCTGATAAAGGAAGATCTTTACATATGTTAGATAATTCCAGTCACTTTATGGAAAAGGTAGAAGCGGCAATTTATTACTATATTCAAGATCTTGAATTAGAAGAAAAAAAAATAGCTGAGGATAAAATATTTCGCAATAATATAGAGCCCTTAAAATTATTAGTAATAGAATATTTTTTTGTAAAAAATCATATAGAAGCAAAAAAAAATGCTCAACAGGTTGTAGATACTTTAAATAGTCATTATAATAAGCTATCTCTTACCACCTTCTTATATGTTCTTACCGTTGCAAGTCTTAAGCTTACTGATTATATAAACACTAATAGTTATATTATTCATATTAAAAAAAATTATAAACAGGGAGAAGTATTTCAGCTTCATCCTATTCTTGAGCCTTGTTTTGTAGGTAACGCAAGTGAGATCAAGAGTCTTGATGATATTAATAAGCTTATTACATTAGATGAAGAAATGAGCTCTCTTCTAATAGGAGAAAATGTTTTTAATCAGTCGAATACTTTATAACTACTTTAAGCAAGTAAAAGTGCTTAAGACAAGTGTTGAGCGCTAGGTACAATGAGTTATTATAGCACCAAAAAAATAATAAGGAATTAATTTAAATGATGGTAAAAAGAATGGTAGTAATTAGAGAAGTGCTATACTAAGTGTTAAAGAAATAAGATTAATCAAGATTAGATAAGTGGGTGTCAATATCATATTAATGCGTTTAAGTTCTTTGGTTAGGTACCGTTGGTAATTGTAACAGATAATTTAAAATCAGGAGTAACTAAGAAGTATATTTATGCTTCCACTGTAAGAATAACTTAAAATTGGCATTTTTTTGATCTTATATAAGTTATTGTCTAGAAGTGATTTTAGTGAGTGAGTGCGTCTTAGGCACGCTGGCGAGCTCATTAAAATTACTGTTAACTTGCATGCCTTGAGTGTCTCAATAATTTTGTTATCAAATTCCTATTACAACAATGAACTAAAATATGTTCTTTGGAAAGATCATATTTTGTACTTCTCAAAGCAATAAGAGCTACCATTTTTTTCTTACCTTTTGCAATAAGATTATCATAAAATACTTTGAGTGATGAATTTTAATTCCTAGCTGCCATAGCAGATAAAAATAAAAGAGGCTTTACTTAACTTCTATCATATCCTGTATTCCTATAACCTCTGAAACAATTACTTCACCAATACCTGAAATAGATTTTAGAATATTCTTCTTAGATTTTAGCTCACTATTTTTTTACTAAAATTTCTATTCGGAGATTTCAATCTATTTTTCTGCAACAATCATTTGTTTTAAATCATTTCTAAGTTGCATAAGTGCATAATAGAGTATCAACTGTTTGAGATTTGAGAGAAAATAGATCTAGTCTTACTACAACGCTCAAAGCCATACAGCACTAAAGTCTTCGCATCAAGTGCATCCGTTTTGCTATTCTTAACAAATGATTGAATAAATTTTTTTACATTACGAGAATTGGTTCTATGGACTGTAATATTATTTTTAGAAAGAGCAAGTAACAATTGCATTTCATAACTACCAGTAAACTGAAGGGAGTACAAAGAATTTTTTATTCGAAGTAAAATCTTTTATAAATTTACTGAGGCCAGAATCTTTATTTTCATATTCTTTGGTTTGTTTCTTTTTATGATTAGCAACTATAAAATTGAATTTACTAATATCGATGCCAATAAAATTATGATATTCTTTGCATATGTATCTTGAATTTATATTTAGAATTGTAATTGGGAGAGCTAAAAGTGCTCCATTCAACTATTCAAACGTCTTGAGAGAATGGGTTAGAGTGCCATGATACCAGCGGTTGATTAAAAACCTATACTGATACAGCTACTTACGCTCAATAGTGACTTTATTACATATGAGCCACTACTTTACTAGTGTAAGTCATAGTATAGAATAATTTC
Organism: Candidatus Trichorickettsia mobilis; assembly: GCF_034366785.1. Taxonomy (NCBI): domain Bacteria; kingdom Pseudomonadati; phylum Pseudomonadota; class Alphaproteobacteria; order Rickettsiales; family Rickettsiaceae; genus Candidatus Trichorickettsia; species Candidatus Trichorickettsia mobilis. Next base: position 4,317 of record NZ_CP112937.1, on the reverse strand, counting down.
TATTACTTGCTTCATTTATATCGCAGTTTAGACTTGTAATTATTGTTGCTAGTACTGGGTATCTGTGAATACCGGAATTAAGTAACATTGACTTTAAGCCTTAGTAGGCTTGGCGCTTTATGCCAGAGGAAGGGGTGGTTATAAAGAGCGATGATCAATTTTTGCAAGCAGAAGTAATTTGTACATAGCTGCAGTTACTTTCCTCAGGTTTAATCCAAAACTTAAAATTTTCTATGATAGCTTAGTTACTAACTATAAACCTAATAAAGTGGATAAACGCCAAGATAAATGCGAATATAAACGTTTATTAGTAATAACCTAAAAACATTATTGTAACTAACCAGAACTATGGATAAGGAAGGAGTATAAGAAATAAGAAGAAAAGTTATTAAACCTTGGATATAATGGAGCTGCAAAGCAAATTAACCAAAGGAATAATAACATGTGTAAGTATACTACAATTTTTACAATAGTGGATGATTTTTGTAAAATATATCAGGAATGGATAAAGTATAAGTTGCTACAAAACAATAAGCAACGCTTAAGAGAAGGTAAATTGAGTTTAAGTGAAGCTGTATCAATCATGATATTTTACCATTTTAGCCCATATAAGAATTTTAAGTTATACTATAATACAACGATAACAACTGGTAATTTATTTAATAATCCTCCATGTTATGATAGGTTTATTCAAATAATACCGTCATTATTTATCCCTCTTATAGTGATGTTGCATTATCTGAGTGCTAGAAAAACTCGAATATACTATGTAGATTCAACCTATTTCGCAGTTTGTAAAAATGTCAGGATCTCTAGTCATAGGACTTTAAAGGATTAGCTGCAAGAGGTCATAGTTCTATAGATTACTTTTATGGCTTTAAATTGCATATGATTATTAATGATCTTAGTGAGATAGTGGCAATCAAAATAACTCAAGGTAATGTTGACGATCGTAAAGCATTTGAGGCTATGGCTACTGCTAAAAATCTACGTGGTAAATGCTACGGCGATAAAGGGTATCTATCAAAAGCGCTTTTTGCTCAACTTTATCGTCAAGGATTAGTGTTAATAACTGGTATAAAGAAAAATATGAAGAATTATTTGATCCCTATGCTCGATAAAATTTTATTACGTAAAAGGTTTATTATTGAGACCATCTTTGGTTATATTAAACAGCAATTTAACATCACTCCTAGCAAACATAGATCACCCTCTAATTTCTTTGCTTCCTTGTTTGCTGCCATCATTGCTTATCAGATAAAACCTTCTAAACCAAAAATTTCTTATCCATAGTTCGGGTTCACTACTATACTTTTGTTATTATCAATAGGCTCAAAAATAACTTTCGTTTTTACTGCTTGACGTGGTTTAATACCATATAACAATACGGATTTATATAATAGAAGTATTTTTATTAGCTCAGATATTTCTGGTAATATAAATTATAGTTCAACTCGCTATAATTTATTGCAACAAGAATACCTTGAAATGATTAGAAGCGGCAAAAATTTAGCTAGTCATACTAATTTAAATCCTAAAAAAACTGATGATGGATTAATAAAAGTACAAGATAATTTATTTCATTCTCTAAAAGAAATAGAAGAAATCGAAAATGCCTTTTATGAGTTATCGTTAATAGATAAAGTTAACAATAATAATTATACTCAACTGGATAATAAAGTAGCAGCAAAAATTATAGGAGCCAGACAAGAAATTGATAATGAAATTTCAGCGGACAGTACTAAACTTACAAAGTTAAAATATAAATTACTAAAAGCAGATTGTGACCATACTCATGTGATAAATTTGAGTACCGATGCTCTAACCAATATAAATGTACTAATTGAAGAATATGGCATAGATGCGGAGCAAATAGCAGAAATTATAGAAAACTCAAATTTTATAAAAATCCTACAAAAACTACCTAAGTCAATCTTAGGATTAATTGCAAATGTTTTATTACTTGAAGAAACGATAACAATTGATGAATTCGTAACTATGTATGAGCTTTATTTAAATAAATTTTTAGACTTTATAGATGATGCTTATAACAGTAATTTAGAAATTAATGAAGATTTGCAATTCTATATTGAGCTATATATGAATCAGTTAGGAGTCGATAGTATTTCATTAATACTAAATTATGCTGACTCAGTTCAAATTAAAGTTTTACATGCTAAATACAAACAAAATTTTTACGATTTTATGTCCGAAATCTGCGGAGAAGAGGATTTATTAGAAGGAAGAGAAATTATCGATCTTTTAGAATTATATATAAAAGTTCCACAAGAAGATAGATGGCTTTTATGGGGCTACCTCAGAGGAGATAGAGATCCAGAGAAAGCTTCAACCCAGCGTATGGACTCTTATTTAAATGTCCATGGAGATATATCTATAGACTCATCTAGCTACATGTCAGATGATGAATATAATGTTTATTTAGCTGGTGAGTTTTAAGAGCATAAGGGGTACTAAGTGTAAACCTTGAACAGTTGAGTGGTCTTACTTCCGCACTTCTCTCGACTAACATCTTTTCTAAATCGTGATAACTGATCTCGTATTTACAATACAATCTATCAGATAATTATATAGTATTTGAAATGTTGGTGCTTGAAGATGTTCTTTAATTTACTCCTTATCTTGCATCAATATTGACTAGTTTATTCACATAAGCTGATATATTTACAACAGCGCTATAAATTGTTGCTTATTTAACTTGATAGTGCTTTTTTTAAGCATAATATTTGTTTAACTTATAGCTAATTAAGCGTATTTAAAATGAACCTATGGATGTATTAAAATCATACACTGATATTTTGTTTATGATCGGAGCTTTTTTAAATGCTTCACTTTTTGTACCACAAATTCTATTACTATATAAGACTAAAAAAGTTAAAGGCTTATCTTTACCAATGTTTTTAGGATTTAACATGATACAATTTGCAACGGCTCTACACGGATATATGATAAAAGACCATATATTAATGTGGGGATATGCGTTGAGCTTTCTTACTTGTGGATGTGTGGTAATACTTATTATAAGCTATAGAAAAAATTAAAATGGAAAATTTGTATAAAGCAAGCTTTATTGATCTTAATTGCGATTCAAAGCATAGATTTGATAGTTGTATACTAACAATTAGCGTTGGTCAGAGTGTGCACGAAGGAGAAAAATTTAAATCAACTTTAGAATTAATAAATAGAAATTTTAAAAAATGTACTATAGGTGTTTGTGATACGTTACAAAGACATTCCATAGCAACATTAGCTGATTTAGAAAGCGATATGTTATATGAAGTTGCAAAAAAAGAGGGAGATCAGTGGATAGATAGGAATAGTGAATATTGTGAAAATCACCTTAAGATTCCATTTGAAATAAAACGATGGGATAACTGGTTTTGTAATAGAAAATATGCGGTATATAGAGATCAGGTAAATGAATTATATGACAAAGATAAAGCGTTTATTGATATTATCGCGAAGTTAGCTATCGAATTTAATAATAGGTTAAAAAAAAGAGGCCATAATTTAAATGAAGAAAAAGGACTAAGGCTTAGTACAGAATATTTACTAGAAGAATGCGCCGTAATGTCTCTTTGGTATGAAGAAGGTTACAGTGTAGATATATATCCTGCTATAAGAAATGAAGCAATAGAGTATTGTTTTAGTGTTATAATGTCTGAGTATTACAATCGTTTATTGATTCCTGTAGGGATTAGTTTTAAAAAAAATAATATGCAAAATGCTCTTGTCTCTCAAATTGCAATACAAAAAATGTTAGACATAATTCCCGGCCATGTATACTGGAAAGATATAAATGGTAAATTTTTAGGATGTAACAAAAGACAAGCAGAAAATTACGGTTTTAAAAATATAGATGGTCTCATCGGTAAAGAAGATAAAGATTTTCTAAAAGAAGAAGTAGCAAAAGAAATTAAAGTTAATGATCAAAAAATTATTATCAGTAACACAGAACAATTAATAGAAGAAAAAACTTATATTGCTGCAAATAAAAAATGGACCAAAAAATGGGTTCTTAGCCATAAAGCACCTTTAATAGGAGAGGCTAATGAAGTAATTGGAATAGTCGGTGTATCTATTGATATATCAAAACAAAAAAAATTAGAGCAAAGCTTATTAAAAAAAACAGAGGAGCTATCGGTATCTTTAGAACATAAATCTAATTTTCTGAATATGTTAAGTCATGAAATTAGAACCCCTTTGCATGTGATAAACTTTATTATAGACGAGTTAAATCAAAATATTGCTTCTTTTTCTCAAGAAGAAATTAATAAATTTTTAGTTATGCTGTCTGAC
>NZ_CP112936.1 GCF_034366785.1 Candidatus Trichorickettsia mobilis | reverse complement strand
AAGTCTAATACGTCAGCAAATGCTAATAAATAGCATAAAAAACTACTCCGACGATTACGGCTATGCGAGAGCAAGTGCTACGCAAGAATCAAACTGGCGGATTGCGGGAGATTTAGCCGACACGATTATCCCTATTTTAATGAGCGTTCTTAAAGGTTTAGTATATAGCTCGTTTATATTTATGTTTCCGATGCTAATTATGAGCGGCGGTTGGGGCAGATACCTTAAGTACCTAACGCTAGTAGCATCGTTTCAATTATGGGCACCGTTAAATGCCGTACTTAACATGTTTATCGATATCTATAGCAGTAGTAAATTATTCGGCATTGCAGATCAAATAGTTAGTTTTAGTACTATGAGCAGAATCGGTAATTATACTGACAAGATCGTAGCGGTAGCATCGAGCTTACAAATGGCAATACCGTTTTTAGCCTTTAGTATTATTCAAGGCGGAGTAGGCGGCTTTATCCATTTAGCAGGCACGATCACGGGTGCAAGTCAGTCTGCAGCGGGTGCTAGTTCATACCAGCATATGGATGGGACTATGGAGAAAGTTACGGGCGGAGGCAATACCTTAATGCAGAGCGGAATAGGTTTTACTGCTTCCGGCGGAGCAACCGCTTATAAGCAGGAAGATAGCAGACACGCTCAAGTTAGTGAAGGTATGCAGGTTGCAGAAAGTATGCATCAACAAGATCTTAGAAGTATATCATCCGCACAGAGTAAGCACCTCGCTAAATCTGCCGACTACATAGCTCACAAAGAGAACATAACGGCGAGAGTTTTGCATATGAGAAAATGGGTGAGCAAGGCGAGTCATTCCGTCAAGCAGTCAATCATGCTAAACAGTTGCATGATACCAAAGGATACGGATGGCAACAAGCAGCTAATAGTTCTGCAGAGATACACGCTTCAGCAGGATTTGGTATCGGTGGATTTGGCGGCGGTGTTAGTGCTAAAGCAGGTGTATCTGCAGAAAATAATAGCAATCAATCTGTTGGAGGAGGTACGCAGATCAGTAGAGACAATAGTACTGAACAAAATAAAAGTAATAGTGAGTAACTAACTCCAAATAATCAAAGATTTATAATTTATGCAAAATGTAGTAGAGCAAAAAGTTAGGTTAGAACAAAAAAAGAATAGACTGATTGCGGAGGAAACAAGGTTAAAACTCAAAGAGCGTAAAATGCGTACTAGGCATTTAATAGAAGTCGGCGGATTAGTTACTAAGGCAGGTTTAGATTATTTACCTACCAATACTCTTTACGGCGCATTATTATCAATTGCCTCATCATTAGAAACTAATCAAACAGTTAAAGATGAATGGGCTAGAATCGGTAAAATTAAGCTAGATCAAGAACAAACAAATAAGCATGCCGTGATTTTAAAGTTTGAACAAGAGCCGAGTAGTGAAATTCGTAAGTCTATTAGAAATCATGGTTTAAAATGGAACAACTTACGAAAAGAATGGTACGGGTTTATTAGCGATCTTGATTCTCTAAAAGTAGAGCTTAGCACCGCCGCTCATAATCTTGAAATTATAAATTAAGCTTAATCCCAAATCTTTTGTACTTATTGCTTTCTGTAATAATAGAGTAATCTTATTGTTATAATATGTAATATTATTATGCAAAATATAGATTAATTATTCTTTTAACTCTATCTTACTTATTGTAGTGTCTCTATAATACATAGTTTTATTTTATCTTACTTTTAATTATGCCCCACGTGGGACAATTATCTCGACTAAGCGATATTATTATGTTATTTATATTATAATCTAATCATACTAAATAGACTATATGCAGATAATTGAAATCAATCCTAGAGATTGCACTAGATGGAAATATGCAGATCGAAGTCATTTTGAATTCGGCAACACAGGTAGCCTTAGTGAAGATATCAAAGAAAACGGACAGGTAGAACCCGTTATCGTTCGCCCTCTCCTTAATAGTCAATATAAATATGAGATAATTGCGGGTAGTCGTAGGTTTCAGGCTTGCTTTAATGCGGGGCTAATGCTCAAAGCCGTTATTCGTGACGTTTCGGATGAAGAAGCCGCTATTATTCAAATTAAAGAAAACGAGCATATTTCGATCTGTGATTACTCTAAGGGCATTTATTACGCAAAACTAATGAAGGATCAAAAAATAACTCAGGATAAACTATCGCAAGTAATAGGCTGCTCAAGACATAAACTTAATAGCTATCTTTGTTTTGCCAAAGTCAGCGATACTATTTGGAAAGCGGTCGGTAATACTTCTAAAGTATCGGCTAAAACCGCAGAAACAATACACGCACTTGAGAAAAACGGTAAAGCCTATGTCGATGCTTTAATTGATCTTGCCGAAGAAATTCGCAAAGGTACCGGAACTCATAGGCTAACAAGGATGGTCAACGCTATTATTGTCGGTGAGGATTCAGAAATTATAGAAGACGGCGTCATTAAATTACCGTCCGGAGCTATTATCGGTACTTGGAAAAACAACAACCTAAAGTTAGCTAAACATCTAAATATTGACCAAGATAAGTTTATTAAACATTTAATCAAGTTTTTTTAGAGAAACTGTATGAATAGCATCCAACATTATAAAGACCGCAATAACTTTATAGATCATCCGCTTGCAACTTTGTTTTATCAATTTGTTGAAACTTTAGAAAAACGAGGCTTTTATAAGGAAGCCGAAGACTTACAAAAAATAGCCGAAAAATATTATTTACCTGAAAACCGTACTATAATTTTTAAAATAATTATTGAGATGCAAAGGGCTGTCGTCTCTGATGAAGAAAGCAAGCTTGAACAATTGTTGCAACAATTATAAATTAACGTTATTATCAACTAAATTTGAGGAGATTCTTATGATAAATTCAAATTACGGCAAAACATATAATACTTTTGCGGAACACCCTCTTGCACCGCTATATTTTAAATACATAGATATTTTGATAGCTAAAGATTTAAATCAAGACGTACAACATTTATTAGATATTGCAAATAGTCCTTTAACTAATGAGAATATCAAAGTCATAGTCGAAATAGTAGCGAGTATGGAAATGTTGATTAAAAACGATTATAATGAATTTAGTGAGTTAGCGGAGTTATCCGGTAACCCGAACTAACCCCATATAATTAAACTGTTTGAACACTCTATCTCTACATAGAGTGTTCAACGTTTAGTTGTTAATTTATATTAGTCTTTTTATTTTTAAACAAGCTGCATAAAGCATATCCCTAAGATTGCCGTTAGCTTTGCAGGTAATACCCGTTCTATCGTACATCGGCACGATTTGTAACTCGCCTAGTACATGCTCGGGATGATCAATAAAATATTCATTCATAGGTTTGGTACGTCCACCTATGGTAATATTTTTAGTCGTTAACCATTTTGTATCGGTTTCGGCTTTTTGTAAAAAGACTATATCAACCGTTACTTTGGCATTAGTAAAAAGATTGTCCGGCAATCTATAGGCTACCAGCATATTTACGCCGCTGTTATTGATAATATCCCTTGCGTGGTCTTTGATATTGTCAAGAAAGAATTGCGGCATTACCATTGCTATAATACCTTTGTCTTTAAGTATTTTGGCGGATTTTGCAACAAACCAGTGATGAATTATTAACCGTGATAAATCGGTATCAAAGATGTCATTGATTGCCTCTCGACCGTACGGTGGATTAGAAACAATCAAATCATATTTTTTCTTACCGAAATAAACCGTTTCAAAACCCGAACATATTAAATTAATCTCCGGGTGTTTGTTGACTAAAATATTGCAGGTTACACTGTCAATTTCTATAGCGTCGATATTACTTGCCTGCTTTATTTTCAACGGCATATGATCTAAAAATATGCCCGTTCCTACGGCAGGTTCTAATATATCCCCTCTCTCAAAACCCATACGTAGTAAAGCCGTCCAAATGAATTTTACCAATAGCTCGGGGGTGTAATAAGCACTACCTAAAGTTTTTTTAATAGAACTTATCTCGTCGTCGTTTAAATGCTTTTTTAATTCCCGATATATTGCGGGTGTGAAAATTGCATCCCTCAAACCTCCCCAACCGGTATAACTCTTAAGCGCATCGGGACTAATCGTAGTTTTGTTATTATTTGCTAGAGCTTCTAATGCTTTTAAATTTTGCTTTACTCGCTGAGACGACAAGACGCAATCGGCATATTTTCTTAGTCGTTCGAGCAATTCCTCCTCGCTGATTTCGTCTATCACGGTTAATAGCTCTAATTCACCTTTGCTAAAAGGAAATAGACGACAAGCTAAGGCTATTTTCTTATCCAAGATTTTTGGTTCGTAGGATATTAGTTCGTCTATATTGTGTTTAGTAAAAAAGTTTTGCATAAATTTGCCTCATAATGAACGGTTAATTTGAAACAATAAGGATTTACTCCTTATGAATGCAGCTTGTGCATTCATCTTGAAGCGGGAAAAGCGTAAGCTTTATGAAAACTCAAGTGCGCTGAAAGCGGCAAAGCGTACACTTGAATTTTCATAAAGGTGAAGCTATTAGGATTTGATCTTACTTTTCTGACTATTTATCCGGTTCTAGCAATTTTGATCTTGTTATGATAGTATCCCGATGAACGGTAAGTGCCGTTTACGGCAAATATAAGTAAGCATCCGAAATGAATACAAAACCTCAGGATACGATTAATAAATCACTACTGCTTAATTGGATTTATCAAGCTGACAAAGACCTGCCTCTTAATGAAATTAAGCATAAGTAAATATGAAAACTCATGATCTAAAAAAACTAGCAGCAATTTTAAGTGAATCCGATCAATATCGAGTTACTGAAAAATATCAAAAGCCGGAGTTTTATAATACGGACGATGCTAGTAACAAACTAATAGGAGTGTTTCTAGATATTGAGGCTACGGGCTTATCACATAGCAATGATAAACTTATCGAGCTGGGCATGGTTAAGTTTGAATATACCGAAGACGGTCCTATCTTTCGTTTACTTGATGAATTTAGCGGCTATCAAGACCCAAACATACCGATTCCGGAATATATTACTAAACTTACGGGCATTACCGACGAAGCAGTCAGAAGTCGACAAATAAGCGAGGTCGAGGTTGCCGAGTATTTACAAAATGTTGATTTAATCATCGCTCACAATGCTCAGTTTGACAGGGCTTTCTTTGAGATGACTTTTCCTTCCGTTCCTGCGAAAGCTTGGGGTTGCTCGATGTACGACGTCAACTGGAGTGTGGAAGATATTTCAAGTCACAAACTAGAATACATTGCTTATAAATATGGCTTTTTCTATGAAGGTCATCGCGCCGTTATCGACTGTTTAGCGGGAATTCATATTTTGGCTCAAAGCTTACTGAATTCACAAGAATTAGTACTAAAGCAATTACTCACCAATGCTCTAGCCGTAAGATTTAAACTATATGCAACTAATTCCCCCTATGAAAGTAAGGATTTATTAAAAGCGCGCGGTTACAGATGGAGTATGAATCAAAATTATAAATATAGGGCTTGGTCTATTGAACTGACGGAAGATAAAGTGGCGGAAGAAATCAATTACTTACGCTCAAATGTTTACGGCGGGTCTTCTGTTAATATACGGGTAGAGATATTCGATGCCTATAGTAGATTTTCTAACAACGGTCAGCATGATCCTCTAAAGTACCGAGATAAACTAGACCGGTTTCAAACTCTCTGTTTAGGATAGATTTATATAATAATCATGAATATTTTTGTAACTAGCGACTGCCATAAACTATCAGCGCAAGCTTTGGATAACAAACGTGTCGTTAAAATGGTGTTGGAGACTGCTCAATTATTAAGTACCGCTATATTTATTAATAGTACTATTACTTATGATAATCTTTACAAACCGACTCACGTAAAACATCCGTGTACTATTTGGGCAGCATTAAACCTAGGAAATTGGGACTGGTTATTCGAGCATTTTATAGCTTTATGTGAAGAATATAATTTTCGCTATAACAGACAACATGCTTCTGAAAAAATATCACCCTATTTACTGAAGCATCGAACAGATATCAAGAGCGGATCAATAACGGCTTTTGCTAATTGCACTAGATCGGAAGCCCTGCAAATAGATTTCAAACATATACAAGATACTTGCGAAGCTTATAAGAAGTATCTTGTTGCCAAATGGTATTATGACAAATTGCCGCCTAAATGGATTAACAGAGAACCGCCTTCATGGTATAATCGGAATTTTTTATAAAGCACAAATAAGGTTGTAAATCAAAGATTTTTAGTGCGGTTATTTTTAGCTTTGTGCAACAATTTATGCTATAATAGCAGGGAATATAGAAAACACAAAAAACATTATGAGTAACGACAAACCGCTAGTATCCTTCGATTACGGGATCAAGTATCTTTTAAGAGATAAAGGAGATTATAGTGTAGTAGAAGGCTTTATCTCCGCTTTGCTCAAAACAAAAGGCTATAAAAATGTAAAAATAGTTGCTTTACTTGAATCCGAGAGCAACAAAGAAGATTCTAAAAGCAAAAGAAGCCTAGCCGATTTAATTGTTGAGGACGAAGATCATAATAAATATATTATCGAGATCGAGCGTAACGTTAAAGATTCTTTTATTCATAAATCACTGTTTAATACCTCAAGACTTATAGTAGATAATTTAGCTCAAAGAGAAGATTATACTCAAATACTAAAAGTATTTCACATCTCCCTGCTATATTTTCCGATCGGCAGCGGTAACGGGGCTATTTATCACGGTAAGACCATTATTCATGAAATAGAGACTAACGAAAAATTAAGTGTACATATCAAAAACCAAGAAACCGGTAAAGTATTTGAGGCTACCGATATTTTACCTGAATATTTTTATATTTCCATACCTCTATTTAATGATCGTTTAGAGAAAGAAATAGACGATTGGCTACACGTCATGAAATATGACGAAGTACCTACAAACTATCACTCTCCTTATATGGTACAAGTAGCTGAAAAACTTAGTATCCTCAAAATGACCCCTGAAGAAAGGGCAAATTACTCTTATTATCAAAAGAAGTTATATAACGATAGAGACGAGCTACAAGCTGCCGAGTCTAGGGGTAAAGAAGAAGGTATACAAATCGGCGAAGCTAGAGGCGAGGAGAAAAAAGCCCTGACTATTGCCAAAAACCTTTTGTCTCAAAATATAGATATTCACACTATATCTAAGGCTACCGGTTTATCTGTTAAAAAAATCAACGAACTTAAGTCCTAATTATTGATAGATATTTGCGGTTTTTGCTGTCATATAAGTAAGTTCCTAGAATTGCTAATGTCGGTATTCTAGATACTTTATCTTAAATTTTAATGAGGTATAAGCCCAATAGCTTCGTGAATGAATTATTTGATTTTTTATGTTGTTCTTTTACAATTATCCATTCGGTACTTTAAAAATAAAGCATTTCCGTGCCTTCTTTAGAAAAGTGGCCCCTCATCGCTTGTTCCGTAACACTGGGCCTGAAGAAGATTTGCCTAAAGATTTTGATTCCAACGCAGAATATTATTATAAAAAACTGGGGTTACCGATTGATGGTAATGACTATGTACAAACTTTGCAAGCAAGCTTAGATCATAATTTACAACAACTCAACAATAGTATTACTGATAATAATAAAGTAAAGATTGTCCTGACTAAGAAGAATAATGTCGGGAAGATTAAGCTCATGCCGTATGATGCTCAAATTGAACCGTCTAACTTAATAGCGTTGCAGCAAGCAATCAATAGACGTTGGTCGACAATAAATTTAATAGATATATTAAAAGAAACAGATTTACGTGTTGGTTTTACCAAGCATTTTCACACGGTTGCTACTAGAGCAAATGTCAGCGAAGATAAATTACTCAAACGTTTACTACTATCTCTTTATGCTATCGGTAGTAATACTGGATTAAAACGGATAAGTGCCGCGAATGATGACACGAATTATTCAGATTTGCGCTATATCAAGAGACGATTTATTAATGTTGTTAACACAAGACAAGCTATTGCCGAGATAGTGAATGCTATTTTAGAGATAAGAGATCCGCGTATCTGGGGAAGTGCTACAACAGGTTGTGCCTGTGATTCTACCAAGGTGAGTAGCTGGGATCAAAACCTGATGACGGAGTGGCATACTCGCTATCACGGTCGTGGCGTCATGATTTACTGGCATGTAGATAAGAATGCCGCTTGTATCTATTCACAGTTAAAAACATGCTCTTCTTCAGAAGTAGGTAGCATGATCAAGGGTGTACTTGATCATTGCACTAAAATGGATATGAAACAAAGTTATGTAGATACTCATGGGCAAAGCACTATCGGGTTTGCTTTTAGCCACTTATTGCATTTTGATTTATTGCCGCGACTTAAGAATATAAAAAAGCAGAAGCTTTATTATTCTACAACAAAAGATAAAGGTAATTATAAGAATTTATCTTCCATTCTAAAATCATCCATCAATTGGGATTTGATTAAAAAATACTACCACGAGGTAGTTAAGTACGTTGCTGCTCTAAGAACCGGTATGGTAGAACCTGAAGTAATGCTTAAAATAATGAGCAGCGATAATAATGATCATCCCGTGTATCAAGCTCTTACTGAGATCGGCAATGCGGTAAAGACAATATTTTTATGTCGTTATTTGATGTCTGAAGAATTACGTGTTGAAATTCATGAAGCGCTGAATGTTGTTGAGAGATTAAATAGCATCATGGGCTTTATATTTTATGGCAAGCTCGGTGAGATTTCTACCAATAATAGAGAAGATCAGGAATTAGCAATAGTTTGCCTACATCTACTACAAGTATGTATGGTATATATTAATACGCTTATTATCCAGGAGGTTTTGTCCGATCCAATCTGGCAAAGCAGATTAACGCCGGAAGATATGAGAGCGTTAACACCGCTGATCCATAGTCACATTAATCCTTATGGTTTGTTCCCATTAGATCTAAATAAGCGTTTAATCATAGAACAACATAAGCAAGTAGCCGCATGAGCGATAGTATAAAACGTACACCGGTTCGCCAAAAAGCTAAGCAATTTGCTAAATTTTTAAAGCAGGAATATCCTGATTATGATTACTTACGTGAGCTTTTTTGTCATTTACGGAAAGAGCTTAGTGTTGAAGTTACTAATAAAGCTAAAAAGCTACCTTACGTTCCTACAGAGGAAGAAATAGATAAATATTATAAAGTAGTTTGGCAAGCTCGTAACATGCAGCATGTAGTAATGATTAAGACTTTATTATATACCGGTGTTAGAGTGAGCGAACTGGTGAATATTAAGTTAAGCGAAATTGATTCGGATAGATGCCAAATACGCATCATCGAAGGAAAGGGGAAAAAAGACAGAATAGTTCCGTTTCCTAATAACTTCAAGGAAATATTAGCGTTACATATAGCTTCAATGAAGTCGAAAGGAGCGATATATCTGTTTGAATCTTCGTGGAAAAAGTCATATACGGATAGAGGTATTAGAAAAATTCTTGCTCAGTATACTAAGGAAGCCGGTATTGTAGAATCAATCTCACCGCATAAATTAAGACATTTTCTATTTACCTGGCTAAAAAAGCAAGGAGTGGAAGATGCCTTGATTCAGCCATACTCAGGGCATGAGAGCCGTCAATCTCTAGAAATATATTCCAAATTATCCATTGGTGATGCACAGAAAGAATATGATAATGTAATCAAGAAATTTCCGGTTTAATAAAAAGTGACCCCTTATCACTTGTTCCGTAACACTGGGCCAATTCGGGATAAGAGCTATTGGTTCTGAGAGTGAATAATTAAAGCTCATTGATGGTTTGTGCTTTTTCATGGAATAAGCAACCAGAGTAGACAATATGTGTACAAAAGCATTAATGGATGACCTATGTCTTGTATGTTCGAGATTCATTTTATTCTTCAGATAATCAAAAACTGTTTCAATGATATTACGTTTTCTCAGTAGGATTTTTTCGTTTAAATCCATAAGTTTATTTTTCATATTTTTCTTAATTCCATGAATCATCTTTAAGCCTTGTTCATATAATTCGATAAATAAGTTTTGCTTAATATAACCTTTGTCCGCAGCCATTATACCAGTTAGGCCATTAGCTAGCTCAAGTACTGGCGTTCGATCATCGACATTTCCTTTAGTCATTTTTAAAGCTATAAATTCTCCCTTATGGTTAATAATTGCGTGTAACTTAAATCCATAAAAATATCCCATAGATGATTTACTAGACCTGGCAAGCCCTGCAAATGTTTTATTCCTGTACCTTCGTTTGTTATGACAAGCTTTAATAGTAGTAGAATCAATAAAATATATCCCCGTTTGTTCACCAAATAATAAATGTAATAAAATATTTAATGGTAAAAACAATCTTGGCATCAGTTCTACAAAACGGTTATAACTTACAGCATCAGGAAAATCATCTTTATACCAATGTTCAATATAGCTTTTATAAAAATATTTAAAATTCTTGGGATAGGAAGTATGAAACATTATCATAATTGTTAGAATCTCACCTAAGCCCATTGCACCTTCACGACAACGTTGTCTGTTTGATGGTAATAGTTTCTTTTGTTGATTTTGTTCATAAATTTTAGCAAAATCATCTATAAAACAAAAAACTTCTGTGATATCCTTATACATGTTGAGTTACCTTTTTTGTGCTAAAAATATGATAACTCAACGCCTTTCTCTTTGCAATTCCCTATAGCTATTATATCTCCCACAGTTTCTTATCCCGAATCGGGGTATTTTGCTAGTCTTGATACTATACAACCTTCTACAAAAGATTCAGTCACTATTTGATGCTTCAGTTCTTCTGCAACCTTTCCTCTAATTTTTCTCATCACTCCTTAGCTCATTAATTTAATGCGCTAACATTAACAATTTATCCCTTGCATTAATAGACCAGGTTGCCCAGACGCTTACACTTGTTGCTTGATAAACAGTTTTTAAATCTACCATAAATTCTTTCTGATTTTTACTAGCTACGTTCTTCAGAGAATTACGAATTTGATGTACTATGCAAAGCTGTACTTCAGTTTTAGGAAATGCCGTACTGATCGCTTCTGGAAAACCTTTGAGACCATCTATGCAAGCAATTAATATATCTTCAATTCCACGAGCTTTTAGGTCATTTAACACTGATAACCAAAAATGAGCACCCTCACTTTCACAAGCATAAAAACCAAGTATATCTTTATGGCCTGATTGGTTTATTCCCATTATATTATAAATCACCTTAGTAATTACTTTATTATCCTGCTTTACTTTAAAAAACATTGCATCTAAAAATACTACTGCATAAACCAGTTCCAGCGGTCTTGCTCGCCATTCATTTAACATCGGCACTAGTTTATCAGTTATACTGGAGATTGTAGCCGCTGATACTTCTACACCATAAATTTCTTGTAAGTGACTAGCTATCCCGTCATAAGACGTTCCCAAGCCATAAAGTGTCAGTATTTTATTATCAAGCTCCTCATTTAATATTGTTTGGCGTTTTTTAATTAATTGCGGTTCAAAACTACCGTTGCGATCTCTTGGTACTTCAAGCTCAAAAGCACCGCTACCGGTTCTCATAGTCTTAGTAGCAACGCCATTCCTGCGATTACCACCTTGCTCAAGCGTATCTTCTTCTAAATGAGAATCCATCTCACCTTGCAAAGCTATTTGCGTTAAGCCTTTAACTAAATTTGTTAATAGCCCACCTTTACCAAGTAATGGTCTGCCTTGATAGAGACCTTTAACAATCTCGGCTAACGCTTCATTTTGAGTTGAAGGTAACTTTGTTACTTGTTCCGCTAATTTGTACTCAGTTAAATTATTACCGGTTATATTCTTCTTCATGTCAAACCTCTTTTTTTATACAGTTTATAAAGATAAATTACTTTTTAATTTATCTTTATCCTGAATTGGTTTCATCAATAATTTTTATTATTAAAAATTATTGTTTCTGGTTTGACACAGTTTGTTGAACGTCCTCATGGCTATTTATCACCGGTAAAATATGAGGAAATGCAAAAATGTGCATGACACGCTGTCTGGAAAACTGTTGACAGATCATAATTGCACAATAGTCTTCGCGAAAACCCTTGAGCTGTACTACTCAATATTATACTTCCTTTTTCAATATTTGTATAAGCACTGAAGCATGGTCGCTTTTTACCTCGTGTTGCTCATTCGTAAAGGTCAGTGGTTCTCCTGTAGTTAGTACTGAGTAATAAGGGTTTTGCAGTATATATTGCCCGATATATTTATCTTTCGTATCACTCACATTTACCTCGAGGTTGTATTTATTGTCTTTTTTGTTTGTGGTACCGTAATTTTTAATCATTGACATATCAGCTTCGTCTACGTCTTCATTTTGCTTGATGGGAGAATAAAATAATTTATCATTGTATGATACTAATTTTTCTAAGTTGCTTTTGTTCGTTTGTGCATTGTTGTTTTCTTGATTAGGAAGCAGAGTAGTATATCGAGTTAATCTTATTGGCATATAGTCGTACTTGTGCCCGCATACATCTAGTGTTTGTTCTTCTGCTGCTATGTTTACGTCACCTATGATTATCAACGGCAAAATACTTGTACGGTTGATACATTTTTCTACTATATCTTTTGCCATAGATTGCAGCATTATAGATTTAAATCCTTCACTGAGTCCTGTATTAGTTGCAGGGGCATGCATAAATGCTAATAATATCCTACCGCTATTATTATTTTCTGGTTGGATGGTTAGTGCCCCCCATGTTTGTTCTTGTATTCGTATATCTATTTTTGCGTCTTTCGGTATAGAACATTTTATTTTTGAGGCGGGGTGTGTGTTATTGTTTACATCATAGGGAAATTCGTTTGCCAGGCTAGTGTCGCTCCAGGTTTTTTTTGATGGTAGTTCATTCAACACGTATAGATTGCATTCTCCCAGTTTATTCATTGCATCGAGTGTTAATTTTCTGTATTCGATGTGTGGATCTTTCGTATATTTTTTTGTGTTAGGATTTATTTTATTAGTTTCTAATTCTTCGTCTGGGTTAGTGAAGTTTGTTTTGTTGAGCATCATATTTTCAGGAGTATCGACTTCGTCGTCTTCTGCGTATGGTCCACCAGTAACCTTATGATTTATTAGACCAATTAATAGTTTGGTGCTGAAATGTTGGGTTTTCATAGTTTTTGTCGTTTTTTACTTAGTATTCGTTTTCGTGTTGTTTTTTAAAATGATTTTTCTGTAGTTTTTTCAGCAATTTCAAATATAAAAGGGAGCATAAATATATTGTTGATACTATGTAAATTAGAAGCTAATCTGTTTTAGAGAACCAGATTATGTAAAATTAGCTGAAGCTCAAAAAATATAAGGCTTCAGTAGACGTTATCTACGATAACATCATTTTACTTCTTTGGCTAGAAAGATTAAAAAAAAGCGGTTCTGTCGGGCAGCTATAAGTTGAGCATTACTAGCCTCGACATTTCATCCCGCATTGTTTGTGTAAGTCCGTGGTTTATTCCTAGTATATGCGCTATATATTGGTATATGTCTTGTATTTCGTCGTATGTGATTTCAGTAATTTTAACCCTATCTAAGCGTGTTTTTATGTCTCGTAAGTCTCGTGGCGGTTGACCAGCATTTGCGCCATGTTTTACCCTCGGTGCCCGTGTTATATATTCGTTTACCTTCTCTCTAACAATCATGTAAAGTTGTTGCGCAGCTACGTTCATCGTTGTTATTTCGTCACGTACTAATTCATAATCATTGTATAAGGTCTTATTCTGCAATTGTTTTAGTAATACTTTGTTTTCAACGTTACTTTTCTGGATTCTACCAGGAACCTTTGGCTTAGTGTATTTGTAGTTTATGAATTTACTTAATATAGCACTTATATCATAAATTTCTGATTCTAAGAATGCTTTTGTTATTGTTTTTTTCTCTCCTGTTCCCGTGAATAAGATCTCAGCGGGTTTATATATATGCATATGTACGGAATCTTGCCAAAAAACAGCTACGTTAGTTTTGCTCATTACCCACGGATCCACCACTACGGCATCATTGGGTATGATAAAATATTGACTTTTTAAATCAGTATTACCAGTATTTACAATTACACAATAATAATGTCGTTGCCCTATTTCACCACCTTTTATTAGAAGTGTAGATGAGCGCTGTGTTAGTTCCTGTTTAAGCAGTTCGTACGTCACTGCTGCATATTCCTGGCAATTCCCAGCACCATAGTGTAGTGCTATGCCTGCCGATCGTTCTGGTTTATAATCTATCTCGCTTTGTATTATAGGCCTGTAATATAGCCCCTCTCTCTCCTCTATGTATGTCGTTCCCTCTTGGAAGGCTATAATTGAATTCGTATTTATTTTTGCCCGTTCATCTTCATCGTCATTGTATATATAGCTTTTTATCTGATTTCCTGGTGATGGCATATAATTTAGTACCGTAGATATTACCTTGTTTCCGATAGCTAACCTGCTGTGTAGTAGTTCCATGTCTTTTGGTAGTTTCGTTTTTTCGTGTTCATCGATTATTGGTTTCATACATCCTTAGTTGTTATTAATATAGTATTTTCAAAAGTTACAAAGAATTGAATATACGGGCTTTGTTCGGAAGGGTACAACTTTCCAAAGTTTGGAAGGAATTATCCTATTTTGATGGAATTGCACTGGCCGAATAAGTTCCATAAATTAATAATATTAGCAATAATTTTTCCTTCTGTGATTTGAGATTCTTGTCTTGGTGTGAGCAAAGAATTACCTATACCTCTTTTGATTCGGGAATTTTGTGATTCGATCAAGGCTCTCTTACCATAGCAGTATTTCTTGTGAAATGCATATACGCTACCTTTATCTTTTATATATTGAACTATCCTATTATGCCAACTTCCAGGATGTTGAGGGTCTATTACGGCATGACGCAGTGACGGTATAATCGCTATAATTCTGGCCTGACAAAGCTGCTCTGCTTTCTCCATATCATAATATCAGACGTCAGCTATAAAGCTCTTGATATTCAAATTACCCATTGTTGAATGAATTGCTCGTGACTACTACTATAACCCAGCTTCAACCCAAGATACCCACCAATTTATGTAACGACCAACACGCTGATCTGACACATTTTGTTCATAAAGCTTAGCCGTTTTTTCTATAAAATTCCTAATTGTTTTGGAGCAATACCAATTATACCTGCTCGCTAAAACGATAACCTAAAGAGTCAAACCCCTTTTTTATCCTACCTATATAGGTCTTATCGTAAGCTAATTTAAACCTTAACTGATGCATGATTTTATGCATATCCTTAACTAGACGACGACATTGTCCTCTAGTTTTAGTTAATATCAACCAATCATCCATATAGCGCACGTAAGCACAACCATTGTGGACAATTTCATCCAATGACTTTAAAATTAACGCACCCATTAACGGCGATAATGAGCAGTCTTTGGATATTCCCTTGGTTATAAGCTTATATTCGCCTTCATATACTTTTAAGCGATTCATATATTGATGTAGAATTGATATTACTCTTTTATCTTTAATTATCTGCTTGCAATAATCCAGTAATATTTGATGATTTGTGCTTGAATAAAAATCGGCAACATCTGATTTAATCATGTAGGTATAATTCTCTATTTCTGTTACTGCAACTCGAACGGCACCCTTTAATCCGCCATTGCCCTTAAGGTGAAAGCATCTATTACCTACATCTGTTATTATCACTGGGTCTAACACTATTGATAACGCTTTTAAAACTATGGCATCTTTAGCGTACCAACTCGTATAATATTTATTATCTTCACCTCTAAATACGGATAATTGTGATAACTTATAACTACCTGCAAGTAATTGCTCTCTAATTATTTCTCTATATTTAGGGCAATATAAAGTTAACCTCCAAATATCACTATTATGCGAATCATTTTTTCAACCGTGATAAACATGTGCCAATGCTCTATCTAAATTGTCACTAGAGACTACTTCACTCATCAAATTAGAGAGAAACACCTTCCTGTAACCGTCAATTTGCTTGCTATACGTAAAAATAATCAGCCATCTGCCAAAATAGAGATTCATTTAATTTTTTATTAACTCTCTATCTAGTACTTGAATCTTAATTAGCTTTTACTATTCAGGAATTCTTGCCACTAACCTTAATGAGGTAGTTAACTCCTCTAACTGTAACCACGGCCTTAACCAAGCTATAGCGTTGTAAGACCCAGGTCTACCAGGGATTTCTTCAACAGCAATTTTGGCAGCAGCAAACGGGAACCTTGACTTTAATTGTTGTCCGGAATCAGGGTTAGAGTTAATGTAATTAAGAATCCAGTCATTTAGCCATTTCTCGACGTCTGAAAGCTCCATAAACGAACCAATCTTATCCCGCGCTATTACCTTTAAGTAATGCGCTACCCTGGAAGTAGCTAAAATATACGGCAATCTTGCCGCTATTTCAGCATTGGCAGTAGCGTCAGGATCGTCATATTGCTTAGGCATGTTGGTAGTCTGAGCACCGAAGAATACTGCATAAGCTTCGTTTTTATAATGACATAACGGTAAGAACCCTAAAGCACTTAGCTCTGCTTCACGACGATCGGTAATTCCAACTTCGGTAGGACATTCCATATCAATGTCACCGTCATCGCTTAAAAATACATGTACGTTCAGCCCGTCTACTTTACCACCATTCTCAACACCTCTAATTGACGTGCACCAACCATACTCAGCAAAAGCTCTTGTTAACATGGTAGCATGTACGTAAGCAGAATTCATCCAACAAAAATGCTCATGTGGATTCTTTTTTGCTTGTCCCTTTTCGTTAAGATCTACTTCTTCATAATTAAAGCCTTCTACCGGCACAGTATTTTTTCCATATGGTAACCGTGCTAAGGTACGCGGTAAAGTCAAGCATACAAACCGTGATTCTTCGCTTTTACGAAAACTATTCCAGTTAGCATATTCTGCCGAAGCAAATATACTGGATAAGTTACTTGGCTTAGCTAATTCTTCCCATGAATTAAGCCCCATAAATACCGGTGCTGCTTGAGAAATAAAAGGAGCGAAGGATGCAGCAGAGACTTCGGCTATATATTGCAGTAATTTGATGTCCTGCGGATGATTGGTAAAATCATAATCACCTACTAATACTCCGTATGGAGCTCCACCGGCACTACCATACTCTTCCTCGTAGACTTTTTTAAATAAATCACTTTGATCAAACTCAATAGCTTTATCAAAATTCTTGAATAAAGTTTCCTTATCAACATCAAGTAATTTAATTTTAAGATCTGATCCACATAAAGTATTTTTAACCAGATATAACAAACCACGCCAGCTACCTTCAAGTTTTTGGAGATTTGGATTATGAAGAATCTCGGAGATTTGATTAGAAACTAAATCATTGATTAACTCTACTGCTTTATTAATAGTATTAGTAAAGTTCTTATCCCAAACTACCGTACCTTTTAGAGATTCTTCCACTAATACGGTTAGTAATTCTGAGATCTGGGCTTTATCTATTCTTGCTACCTGTACCACATTATCTAATATACTTAAAGCTTGGGCTTCAGTGGCGGTATTTTCTGCTGTTACTGTTTCCATAAAATCACTCTTTATTCCGGTTTAGGGGTTACATCTTTTGTACTACTATCCTCAGGGTTAATACCTAGATCAGTAGATAAAGCTTTTAACTGACTATTGTCATTTAATATTTTTTCCAACGCTGCCTCAAGATCTTCAGACCGATCTGCTTTACCTAATAGCTCTTTCAGTTTAGTTCGTACATTCAAAAGTTTTTTAAGCGGTTCTACCTGCTCTGCTATTCGATCGGGGAGAAAATCATCCATAGAGGTGAATTTTAAGTTAATATCCAATTCACTACCATCGTTTTTGAGAGTATTTTTAACCTTAAAATTCAAGCCAGGCTCTATTTTAGCTAATACATTGTTAAAAGTACTACCTTCTATGTTAATAAATTTACGTTGTTTGAATGGCTTCAAAGGAGTAGCCGGTTGTCCTGAGAAATCTCCAAGTACACCAACCACAAAGGGTAATTCCTTTTTTTCTGACTTACCGCCATCTTCTACTTCATAGGATATTTGGACCCTAGGTTTTTTTACTTTTTTTATTTTATCATATACGTTGGCCATAAAACTCCTTAATTAGGTTTGCATGATAAATTTATTATATTCTTTCTTCTTCATCTTCTTGTTGATAATCCGATCTGGTGTCTATAAACGGCACTCCGGAAATTTTGCAAAATTCCGCTCGGGCTTCATCCGACATCATTTCGCATATTACTTCCGGTAAGCTTAAGTTACACCAACCTAAAGCCCGCTCCAAAATATAAGAAACCGGTGAATGCGGTTCATTTTTCCTAAAAAACTTTACCAAATTAGCTAAAGCTTCAATTGCTGCAACCTTGTCTGGTATTTGGGTTGAAATAACTAATGATTGATGATTCTTATTATCCCCTTCATTATGTTTTTGTTCTACCACCGTAGTTAGAGAAGAAAGATTTTTTTTCTCTTCTATTATTGCAGAAATAACATTTACTAGGTTAAAGCAATAGTTTATTACATTAATTAAATTTTTTAAGTTAGGCGCTTGTGCGCCAAAGTTATTATTAATGATTTTGCTTAATATATTTATATTTTCTACACAACTAGAAATCTCTAGTTTAGATATTAAAAATTCTTCCTCCGTTAGTAAAGAAACAATAGACATTAATTCTGCAGATTGCAAAACAATTTCTTTTGTCACCTTATAATTATTTTTAACTTTGTTATTACTTTCTAATATTTTCTTTAATGACCAAAGATGATATAAATCACCACTAGTTGTGGATAAAAAAGGAGAGAAATAAATTGGCACTATTATACTACCGTTTTCATATTTACCGCTTAGCATGGATATGGCAGCCAATTGGATTTCCATAGATTCTTCAGTACTTTTTTGTGGATGAACCTCATGCTCGTGTTTTTCAAGCAAGTAGCAGATAATTTTTAAGCCAATGTTTAATCCTTGAAATCCTTTAAGCCTAGTTAATCCTTCTAGAAGCCAAATAGCTATTTCTAGGTCTTTGGAGTAGCTAGCCAATAAATTTTCTGAAGAAGCGATTATTTCTTGCCATGAATTAGTGTCAACAACCAGTGCTTGATTATTCTCAAACTTATCATCTTCTTCATTAATTATGTTTGAGCGATGATCTTTTAATCTTAAATAAAGCTGAAAATTTTCATTATTATCTTTTCTAATATCTACACCGGTGGGGGAGTTCTCACTAATCGGTTGTAAAATTTTTTCGTAGTCAGTCATGTAATATTCCCGGTTAAACCTAAAATTTTATTTTCAACCTACATCCAAAGTAATTTGTCCGGCAAAATCAAAGCTCACAATTCCTCCATAAGCACACATACATTTTGATTGCTCGTTTACAGCCGGGATATTAGCAACCATTACCCCTATGGCGCCTATAAACCACGGAGTTACAATATTAGGTATACATGGAGCCGGAAAGCCAAAATTAGCGATAACTAACGGATTTAATGGTGAAGAGCAGGTAGCAAAAGTTGGAATATTCAAGAATGGCTTATTATCCATAATATTAGCAGCAGGTGTGTTGGTAAAAACACCGTTAACAGGTAAAACATTTAAGGGAATAGGACATAGGCCAAAGCTACATCTCATTATTCCACCGGCACAACATTGTTTAGGCATCTTCTACACCGATTAATTGATTATTAGAGTACTTTTCTATCTTTAATATTTGATTATCATGGTAAGTTATAGTAGAACCGTGAAGTTGGCCTCCTCTATATTCTGCCTGATGAATAATGTACCCTCGGATATCAAAATAACAGACAGTACCGTCAAGTTTACCTAGAGTATAATTCATGGTGCTTTGTATTATCCTACCGGGGTAATATGTTCTAGTTAAACCGTTTAACTTGCCGTTTTTATATTTACTATAAGACACTAGTTCATTGTTATTAAATAATAAAGCTCGACCATGAAGAACGTTTTTTTGAAACCTTAGTATTTGGATAATTTCCTCATTATCATCATAAAAGTAACAAATACCGTTTAATTCTCCCAGCTCATAACCCATTTTACATTGTAGCTTTCCATTTTCACAATAACCTAAATATGGCCCATGCAATTTCTCATCTACTACATGATATCTTGCAATAATTGAGTTATTTTCTCTATATTCAATTCTTTCTATATTATTCAACACAATTATAATTTCAATATATTACATTGAGATATTGGTAAAAGGAGCGTTGACCTTAACAGTAGCTTTACCTTTAATTTCGGTTACAGCACTATCTATACTTGCCTTAGCATTGGACTTGATATTAATAGAGGTCCCTGCTTCATATGCTGCTGCCATACCGGCCTTATTGTTGATGTTTTGTGAAGATTTAACCGTAACATTACCGGTAGCATCGATAGCAGCGTCACCCTGAGATTTTACCTCATACTTTCCCTTGGTGTTAATATAAATTCCATCTACCGATTCAATGTTAATTTTTCCCCCGGATTTTATACTTAAGTCAGATTTAGCATCAATCTGGATTTGATCCTCAGAATTTATACATACTTTTGCTTTACAGGAAAGATGATAATTACCTTCCTTTACCTTGATCAGGATATCCCCTTTATTTACTTCCAAAATATCATTACCTTCTTCAATGGTAATTGTTCTTATATTTTTTATAGACTCAGTACTATCGTTTTTAATAGTACTGAGTCTGTTGTTTTCTATCTCCAAATACATATCTTTCCGCGCTTGGACTTTTACTTCCTGTTCATCTTTTTTATCTTTAAAGGAAATAAAATTATATAAACTTGCTTCGCTACTGGCCGGATAGGTCATATAAATATTTTTATACCATTCTTCCTTGTTATTGAAATCCATTAATCCTTCATTACTTATCCCAACAATTACCGGAATATCATTATACATATTGTTATGAGGAAATAATACATAGGCTAGAGAACCTATGCGCGGCAAGGTAAAACTATTGCTGGTACTTAAAATATTGGCTTTACATATATTACTATCGTTGCCCCATAATAATTTTATATATACCCGGCCTTTTTCATCGCAATACGGTTCCTGACTACTGCTTTCACCATTGCCATTAACTACTAACGCAAAATGTAAGCCCTGAATAACCGGTTTACATATTGGCTTAATAGCGGCAAATATAGTGTCACTTGCAATGGCAACAAAGTTATTTAGATATTGTTGTTCACTAATATTTTCAGATACTTCAAAAGCCAATTTGATAATTACGTATTCTGTAGTCTTAAGATGTTCAAAGAATTTTCCTTGCAGGTTAAATTTTTTACCGATAGTAAAGCGCATATAAGTGCTGGTTCCCTCTATGCTTTTACTGAAATATTGATCTTTGATAGCGTTATTTTCTGCAAATTTAGTAATTTGAGCAGTATCTTTTATTTCATAAGTATAGATGATTTCTTCGTTTTGAAGATTTAAAGGAACCTGCACTTGATGACTTACTTTAGAATAAGTGCTTTCTACTATTTTCTCAGGGTTAGCATAAGAAAAAGCTTTAACCGTATAATCGGTAATGTGATTAGAATATTGGAAGGAAATATTATGTAAACTTAGGATATTTCCTTTATCATAAATATGTTTTACTGATTTATCGTCCAAATCCGAATAAGAAGTTAGCTGGTTGGAAATAACCATAATATGTTTCTGCTCAACATGCTTGAAAAAATAATAGAGTCCAGCTGCATATAACAACCGGTAAATAAACTCATAATCTGATTCGTTATATTGAATGCAGTTTTCTGCAATCAACTCCTCAGAATTTTTTATGTTACACTCATAATCAATTTTGTAATTTTTAAGTACAGTTTCTATGATAGTTAATAATTTTTGCTCAGGTGCATGAAATATTCGAGAATGCTTGACCATGGTGGCGTTAAACAGTTGTGGAACCACTTCTAGACAGTATTCAAATTCATGGTTAGCTGAAGCTTTTGGATTTTGTCGTTTGCTAAAGTGAGCTTTATTTACTATACCGCTAAAGGTTCTTTCGATTGTTTTTTTAGTATCAATAGTTGAACTTATAGCAAAGGAGATAATTTTACCACATAACGCTTGAGCCATTATTTCTTTATTTACCGTAAAAAGAGTTAAACGATAGTTAAATAATTCTGAAATTTCCTCTAAAGCTTGAATTTTTATTATTCTACCGTAAAGATCTTGATTATCCCATTCTCCTAATAATTTCAAATTTAGCTTCTGTCCATGACTAAAATTACCATTCATTTTCAATAACTATTCCTTAATAGACTAAACGAGTAATCATTTATCATTGTAATGTCCTTTAAATCCTAGAATAGTTATAGATATTACTTCAAAGGTTAAGTTCTAGTGGTGATTTAGCTAAGTAGCACTCCTCAGCCATATTTAAAATTGCTGTGCCAATACTCACCGTTCCTTAATTGAATCAATCTGATATTGCATATCGACCTCTTGCCCACAAAAAACCATAGCAATTTTTACAATCTTCTTAACATGCAAATGTTCCTTAATTTTTATATCATATTGTTTATTCAAAATCTGGTTTAATCCTATCCTAGCTATATTGCTTAAGTCTTCTATATTTTTAGCTATTTTATACTCAATGATAATAGCGAGATCACCTTTGTTAATTTTAGGAATTAACATAATATCGGCTCTGCCTTTACCGGTTTCTCTTTCACTATCGATAATATGGCTTGGCGCCAGGGTGTTAACTAAGCCAAGCATAAAACCACTATAGAATAGCTCAGCTTTTCTCTCTCCGGTTTGGTAAAAGCTAGTGGCGTTATGTAATAATTCCTGTAAGTGATCTTTAAACTCTTCTATTTTACCGGCGGGCAATAAACCGATAAAAGAATAATATCTAGAACTGTCTACGTTCAGCTTATTGGTCACCCATTGTAATACTCTTGTTTCATAAATATATTTTATTTCCTGATTAGGTACTGATAACTGATAAATATTTGCCGTCGGTTCAATGGGAATAGGATTCAAATAACCGCTAAACAATAATAAACTAAATAATCCTATCGGTTTATTAATATCATTAAAACTAATTTGCTTCGTAATTTGAGTTGTTATACTGCCTCCTGCTGCTAGTTGCTGCAAATTTTCTTGCATTTCATCGGATATTAACATTTTGTCTATTAAACTAGTACCACCGCTATCAAGCCAGTAATGATCAAGCTTGCCCTTGTGAGCAAGGCATTGCATAATTGACCATGGATTATAGATAATCTTACCACCAAATGTATAACCGTTATACCAATCTTTAATTTGCTCTTTGGCGATTGTAGTCGGTATCTTTATCAATAATTCGTCTACTTCTGCTTGGGTAAAGCCATAAAACTCAGAAAAATCTTCATCAACTAAAGTATATTCGGTGACATTATTTAAGTCAGAAAATAAATTAGCTTTTGCTATTCTAAATATGCCGGTAATAAGCCCTCTGTCTATATATGGGTTACTTTTTAGACTATTACCCAACATTCCTCTAAAAAGCTTAAGAACCCGCTCAAATTCTTCCAGTTTATGCTCAAACTCTAGGTAAGTATTATTAATTGGCGTATCATATTCATCAATTAATATATAGCATTTTCGGCCAAAGTGTTGGAATAATAGCTTGCTTAGAAAAACCAAGCTATTCTGCAAGTAAACTAAATCTACATTGCCGATAAGATAGTTCTTAAAATCATGCTTGTCTTCTTTAGTGATTTTCTGACTATCCATTAAATAATCATAATTTTCATACAAGTTTCTCACACTAAGTCTTACTTTGTCTTCTATTTCTTGATAATTTGTACCTTTAACATTTTTTAGATTTAGTAATATTACCGGGAACTGACCCTGACGTTTAATTATATTGGTATAACTATTAATTTTTAAAGGCTTTAATTCTTTGAACTCTCCAAATCCTAAATCTATCCTGCCGCCTGCAAATAGTTTATTATTAATCCTCTGTTCTAGGGATAAGTAATTACCGCACTCATCTACCTCTGCTTCAAGAAATCTTCTGATCATATCAAGATTAAGGCTCTTGCCCCAACGCCTAGGTCTGGTGATTAAGATGACATCACCGCTATCTTCTATCACTTCTTTGATTAATAAACTCTTATCAACAAACACATCACTGTTTAAGAGTAATTTCCTAAAATCGTCAGTACCTATTAGCATCCTTGGTCGACGCTTGTCATTACTATCTCTTGTTATTATTTTATCCTGCTCTGTCATACTTACTTAGGAGACCTTTTTCTGTGTGAGAGGTCGAGATCGTGAGATCCTCCTACTCGATTGATACCGCTACTATCCAATATTACCTTACCTACCATCAGCTTTATGTTACATACCACTATTCTTCAAGCTCCTGTTATACACACCTCGATTTGTAACTTTATACTTACCATAGCGTAGCTTATTCATAAGCCTAAATTCTAATATTCCGGTAACCCTCCAAAATATAATCTATTCTCCAAAAAACTTACACCTTAATTATTTGTGTTACAAATTACCATTCATTGGAGTAATCCTGGATATTTACAATCTGTTGCGGTATGATGACGTGCTTACTATTCAATAATGCCAATCCGTCCTCGAGTTCCAATTTACTAATAAATTCAAACCGGCCTAAAGCAGTATTTATTATAGTTTTATTGATTAAGTCGTTATTGATAATTCCACTGAGATCATTATAATCAAATTGAAGAAATCTATACCAGGCCCATAATCCTTCATATGTTAAGCCAGTTCTCTTTTTATCCTCACTTAAAAATTCAATTTTGATATACTCGCCGTCTTGCACTGCCGGTGGCCAAACAAAAGAATAAGTATTAAATTCTTTAGTAGAAAAATTTACTTCTTTTCCCGCTATTAACAGGGTTATTTTCTGTAAGTTACTATCCATTCGTAAAGGAGTTATACTAAATTTTATCTGTAGTTTTCCTTCTTTACTAAACCACTTATTTTTAATATCTGCTGCATAATTTAAAAAAGCGATAACTTCCTTATTAAGGTTTATCCCTTGTAAATTCAAATGTTCAGCGGTAAAACTATCTATAACTCCGTTCGGCTTAAATAATTTTATAAAATCTTGTAAAACTACCGGGTCTTCATATTTTTCTACTGCAAACGGGTATTTCGTTTTAATATTACTTATATAAAATTCATATATATTACTTTCCCAAGTTTGGTTAACATAAGAATAAGCATGTTTATATAACAAAAATTTTATGTTATAAATTAGCTCACTGTAAATTCTTTCAATTAAACCACTGGGTAACGAAGCAATAAAAGCTTCTGCTTTATTTAAAGGTGTATCTTTTAGATTTTCATACTTTTTAATTATATGAAAGGCAGCTTCATCTATATCTGTAGCAAATAAAGTAGATTGAACCAGGCCAGTTAACTCTTTTATATTTTCTGTAAGTTCTGCTTCTATTTTAGGAACCGACTCCTGCTTTAACGGATGAAAGATAACAAAATTTTCAATAGCTTCTGCCACTATGTTGTTACCTTTGGTTTTTTCTAGGTTAATTGGTAAAACTTCTTTTATTTCGTCTAATAAATTATCAGCTGGCTTAATAAAGATGGTGTTAGGTAGTTGCTCAAGGAAATTAAATATTAAAGAATAATTTGTAGAAATAGCTTGCAGTAAGTTAAGTGCATCTTCTAGAGTATCAACTCGCTTAATCGATATTAAATTAAAGAATTCATTCCATTTAGTAGAATAATTATTTACATAGTTGGAATTAATTTCTTGAATAGATTGTTCGGTAACCGATACATTAATCTGCTGTCTGAAAAAGCCAACTTTTAAAAATTTTTTAAAAACTTCAGTTTGATAATTAAGATACTCCTTATATCCGTTAGCGGTATAAAAATAAGGTATGCTTATATTAAATATCTCTGCTGTGAATATTTTTGTTAACTCAGGAGATAGTAAATCTTTAAGGTTAATTTGAGGCTTATGCTCTAAAAGGTTTTTCATTCTTGAGAAAATTATTGAAATAAGCTCATTATTAAATACTGATAATAATTTTTTGCTTAAATTCTTGGATTGTAAGTTTACAAATATTTTAGGGGTGATTATATCGATAATCCGTTGCAGTTCTGAACTGTTTATTTCCGTATTTATATACTCTAGATATCTCGTATACCATTCCTGGACATGTTTTTGCTTAAATGGCTCAAGCTCAGTAATCATTAAATACACTTTCACTGCCTCCAGTACCTCATTTTGATCAAAATTATGCAAATTATTTTGAATAAAATCTTCCAGATAAAAAAATAAAATAGGAGCAACAGTATCTTGGATATACTTATCTGCTCGGATATCAATCAGCTTGATTACCTCTTGATTATGCTCGGCAGCACCATAGAAGTAATTGAACCAGCTGTGATCATGCGCAAAGATCTCCTTAACTTTTTCTACCCTAGTTAGTGCCCCACTAGTATCTATATTAAACGATGGTGTAAAAAGCATCGCTCCTGCTTTTATACGTTTGATATTTTCTTCATAGGCTAAATAGCATAGTAATATTGCGGCCATGGTGAGCCCTATAGCCAGCATAACTTTATTTTTTATTTTGCTATTTTTGTTCTTTTGATATTCATCAACACGCTTACTAACATTTGGAAGATAATCTTTAAAAAGATTGTCAGTAAAATATTGTGGTTTATTCTCTTTAGCCATTTTTTATTTTCAACTCCTCAATGTGAGGTTGTAGCCATGGAGATATTAAAGGTATAATGTTATTATTTCTATTCTGACTATTTATAAAACTTATAGTAATTAATGGTTCATGTTTTTTACTTAGCAAAATATTGTTTTTAGAAGTTTTAATACATTGCAATAATTTATTTATCGGAACTTCAAGGTTGGCTAGTTGCTGAATAAACATATAAGCAAGTTGATACTCCGTAACTGATAAATAAGTACTATGGATAAGTATAGTTTCTAAGCGCTGTAATAGATCTTTAAACTTTTCAGCAAACTTTTTTATCGTAGCTTCAGTATTATCTAAATCAGCAAAAAAACATATTCCTAAGATTTCATCTTGTAGGGCTTGGTGATTGGCAAATAAGGCAGCAAAGCCTTCTATTTGAGCTATATTATCAATAATTAAATTGATGTTAAATCTGCTGCTACCTAAGTGGTTATTTATCGATTGTATCCCAAGATACCAAGCTCTATATAACTCTTCCTGATCATCGGTATTTTTGATTAGATCATCAATGCTGACCAATAAATTAATGTTGCTACATTTATTTTTTCCTAGACGCTGAAGTAATTTAATTATTAAACCTGAGGATTCAGGATTGGTACTCAGCTGTCGAAATTTTTCTAAATTAAAACTAATGACTAATTTATATAAATCATCAAATATCTGGATGCCATTTTCTTTTCCATTGATTAAATCCCATGCGCAATAATTAAATTTAGGTAAAATATAGGCTAATGAAGAAGTTGAGGTAGCTAAAAAGAAAATACAATTTCTTCCTATTAGTTTCTGGCTAATCGAAGTTAGGAGATTATTTTTTGCTAGAGTGGACAGTGATGATTCAGCCTCCTTAACCACTGCAGGAATTAATAAATTTGGGTTAGTAGTTTTTATTCTAGAAATTAAGATTTCTACCAATATCATAATTAGTATACAAATTTCAATTCTAATATGCCAAAGCTGTAATCTACCGCTAAATTTTGGTATGATGATGCAGATAATAAAAAAAGCTACAATACTTCTAATAAATATACTTAGCAGATAGGGGCTAAAAATTAGAAATGAAAATCTTTTAAACATTATCAGACTGCTCAATTAATTTATAAAACCTATCGAACTTTTCTTTTAATTCTTGATTAAATAACCAATAACTTAAACCTACCACTATCACTAATGATAAAAAAACAGCTATTAGTTTAGTCCTTGATTCTGTTTTTTCAGGACATGAAATATCATTAATAAACAATGGTAATGTCTTGATAATGGGTTTAGGAAACAACGAGTAAATTTTAATTTTAATTGCATTTAACTCTTCTTTACCGTTTTCTTTTATTGCATACATTCCTAAAAAACCTAAATTTATAATATGATACCCCAGCTCTAGAATCTGCATATTCTCGATAGCGTCTTTAGATAATTGCTCTAAGATTTGAAAGAAATTTTCTCCACTAAGCTCTTCATGATAATAATAACTAATCAGGCTTTGTGAGTGATCATTATTTAAGTTAGTTGAGTGGTGAATTCCGTAAGCTTCATCAAAAGCAGCGCAGATAAGATATTTAAGCTGATCAATTTTTATCATCGGCAGAGTTTGAGCAAGAAGCTCGGTAAATTGATCAATTCTTTTAGCAAATACTGACGGCAATGCAATAAACTTAATATCGTATTTTTCTTGCCTGAGTAAGGTAATTATATACAATAATTCTCTGATTGGCTCTATTGTGATAATGGATTTATCCATAGGGTGATCTTCTTTACTTCGTTAACTTTTTGTCCTAAATAAACCGCAAAGTTTCTATGGATAGTAACCTGTTCCCAAAGTTTACCGGTTTTTTCGATTTTCAGGTATACGGTATCTTTTTGATTTAATATATAAGATGGTGGAATAGCAAGAACATCAAAATTAATTCCCGAAACTTTTAAACGAATAATATCATCTATATCATTGATTGCAGCAACTTTAATAGGGCTAGTAATTTTAGCTATTTCTTCTAGGTTATTCTTTAATTCCAGTCCTAATATTAGTTCAACATTTTGCCACGAACCGGTATCCTGCGACATTATTCCGGTATATATTCCATCTCCACGGTTATTTAATTCATATTTAAAAGAAGAGCTGTGATCTAGAGCATGAAAAATAGCTGTAATTTTCTTTAATAGCGATGCAAATGACTGACTAATAGCCAAGTGATCATAATTCAAGCTTAGATTTTCTGCTGACGATTCTTTAGTAAAAATATTAAGCGATGCTATCAGGCATAAGGCATGCTCAAAGACGTGATAAGGGGTAAGAAATGTACTGTGTGACAGTAAGTCGAATAAAGCTTTATATTTACTTACCGTTTGTAATATCAGCAGATTTTCTACTTTATATATTCGGTTAGCGTCGGTTTCTGCTATTCCTACTATTGAAGAATGAGTATGTAAATAATTTGTTAATAAGCCGGCTATATTATTTATATGCCCGAGTATTACTCTTGAAGAATGTAATCTTAAACAAGGCGGAATATAATTTGATTCCTGCTTTATACCTTCATCAGAACTTATAATTTTAATTAGCGGCAATTTTATTATTTGCTCACTATCTTCTTCTTCTAAAAAGAAATTTAGATTCAATTTACTAAGAGCAATATTCTGTTTTTCTTCATTGTCAGAATTATTATCCGGTAACCCTTCTTCCTCACCATAGTAACGAAAACCCGTTTTATCTACGTGTATAGGATTAAGCCGGTGGTTATTATTAATTGGAATTCCTAAATATACCAATTTATTATTGTAGCCTTTTGGAATTTCTATAGGTTGAGGTAAATTATCTCTGTTTGGAATATCAAAAAACATACCGTTAGGTAATATACCGCTGCATTTTCTGAGTAGAACTTTATTTAAGCTCAAATAGGATTCGTCTATTTCTAGCTTAAGTATACCCCAATTAGGATAAGGCTGTAACGATTGGTAATTATTTATCAAGTTTTCGTAATAAAAATCTTGTTGTTGAAAATGCTGGGGATACATAAACATCCCATCTTTCCAAAACACTTTATTTGCTTTAATCATAAAATCCCTGTATATACAAAAGTTCCTAAGGCTTGATGCTGATACTGTCTCTATCAACTTCTATATTTAGAATTTTTAATTTTTTAATATCAAAATTTGTGATTTTCTTAGCAATTATTTTGTTCTGTATTTTAAGAATCACCAGAATTACTCGCATATCTTTTTCTACGGCAATTTGATCTCTTATCACGGTGTTTGGAATAACCCAATAACTATAGTAAGATACTAGATCTTTATTTTTTATTTCTTCTACCTCAGTTGAAATTAGAGTACTTTCAATTTTATCCGTACTTTTAGCACCAAAAAGATAGCGCTTATTGAAAAACAATATCTCCAATTGTAAATTATCGGATTTTAATGCTTTATTACTCTTTATTAAATTGGTAGAGTCAATAGTCACTAAAATGCTTGGAGTTTCTTTTTTTTCTGCAAATAAACTACATCCGGAGATACTTAAAATTAGCCAAATTAAAACAAATAGTGTTTTCATGCTTGTGTTACATAATTATAAAATAAATTCTTTAAGTAGAAGCATTTATTCAGGTGCATTGGATACATAATTTTTGAGTT
The DNA here is from genome assembly GCF_034366785.1 of Candidatus Trichorickettsia mobilis. Taxonomy (NCBI): domain Bacteria; kingdom Pseudomonadati; phylum Pseudomonadota; class Alphaproteobacteria; order Rickettsiales; family Rickettsiaceae; genus Candidatus Trichorickettsia; species Candidatus Trichorickettsia mobilis. The sequence goes on along the minus strand of NZ_CP112936.1, from coordinate 28,041 downwards.
AAGATATTTTTTTAAGCCATATATTTTTTCCCAGTAGTTTTACCTTATTCGAACTTAATTGAGTAGGCTTGTCCTTGTCTAGCAATAGAAAGAAAAGTTGGTATTTAATTTCAGCACCTAAATAAAAATCTAAAATCTGATTTAAGGTATTTCTAACTTCTGACTCAATTACCAATTGAGAATATATAGATAAATTCATCGGACCGATAATAATTTTTATTCTATTTTGATAAAAATATGCTTTTTGTCCTAGATATAAGGTTACTCCTAGTTGATTATTTATCTTGGCAAGTTTTGAGCACTCCCTTTTATCAAGTGTTATGGATTCTGAGATAAATTGTTGTATCTCCACTGGAAGCGCAAGATAATTAGATAATATTATTTTTAAATTATAGCCGGATCTTGAGCTATTAAGTAGTAACCCTAGATAATTTAATAAAAAGCCGGGAATAGCTTTGTCTGCTATTTTTTTACTCACTCCTATTAAATTAGTTAATGGCAGCCAGCTATGTATTGAATTGCTTTTACCACCTAAAACGTAACTTTCATATCCTAAATGTATATCATATTTTTTGATAATATTTAAAAATAGCTTAATTATTTTATCATAAAAGATATCTATAAAATCTAATAATTCTCTATCTTTTACTTTACCGCCTTCTATTATCATTTCTGTATAATGTGCTGGTAGTATACCGGTTGGACCAATAATACCTAAAAAATTAGCAATAGCTTTAACTTCAATATTGTTATTATGAGTTAGTTTTATTGTACGAATTTCTGCTGCCGGGAAACTAAAATCTATAGCTGAGACAAAATTAAATTTTACCGGAGATTGCGTTTTATATTCTAAATAATTTATTAGTTTAATAAATTGTGGAGCATTAAAATTTACAAACTTTTTTTTTGATAATTGGTGGTTAATTATATCACGCATTTCAAGCCATTCATTAGATCACCGTGATAAATTATTTGGTTTTTATTATTTTGTGCTACTAATTGAGTAAAGGAATTAATAGAGCAATAAGCAGCTAGGAGATATTCTAGTACACTTAAAAATAATAAAACTACTCCTTCTGGTAGTGGTAACTCATTAAAATATAACTCAATTACCTTACCTTTACAAAATTGATAACTTTTATCTATTTTAATTTTCTTAACTACTTCTCTAATTTTAACATTAATTATATTTTCGATTATTAGCTTATTAATATTATTAATATTAAAGTCATACATTGAAAGCAATTGTTTTAATAATGACTTACCGTAAGTATCATTCATTATATTCAGGTAATGCGGTGACATATGGGCAATCATATCCCATTTCTGAGCTTCATCTTTTAACGGATTATTAGCCCGATTAGGTTTGATCAGGCAGTCAATGTTGTTGATCGGTAAAGTATGATCGGCAAATGTAAATTTTGTAATACCGTTAGAATAAATAGTATAAGGTAAATTATTATTGAAGCATTTAACTTCCAGATAGCAATATTGCTTAGATTCTTCTATAAAAGACAAATCTTTATCTATAATAGAAATATACAATTCAGTTTTTTTGCCTACATTTTCATTAATTAATTTTTTCCTGCTTGTACTATACCAAAATAAATTAGAATTTTCATAGTTTCTGCGATAATCCGTATTCCATAGAGCAAAACCTTGTTTTTCTACTTCTTTACTTACTAAAGTAGCTTTTTCGATAGAATAAATCTCATAACTCTCAGGTGCTTTATGATCAATAATTATCGGATATTCTATATTATTACCACTTAATGAGATCGGATCACTTTCGACAGTGGATAGATTAATTATTGGGACTGTATTTAATACAAAATTATTAGCAGAGACTAAATTTTGTAACTTTGTGCTTCCTAGATAAAAGTGTAATTCTATGTTGTTGGTAAAATTTATTAAATTATTACTGTTAGTTAAATTAACATCAAAAAACAGGAACTTGTCGGGAAAAGCAGAAAATTCGGTAATTAACCGATATCCGATAAAAGAATTTGGATTAGCCGGAAAGATATTCTCCTCCTCGGCAAAACCCACTTTTTTAATGCAATCCTTATCTAGAATGATATAGTTATCATTGTTATCGGGGTCGGCAATGGTAATAGTTAATACCTGCGTTACTATAACCTGGTATATTGCATACTTTAATTCTTGTGACCCTTGAATAAAAAACCTTAATTTATTTAAGTTGAGTTTATTAAATTCAGTTTTATTTAAGGCGGCTAAATGTATGCTAAGTAAATTTTTAGCATTTAGGTTACCGATATTATTATGAGTAGTACTATCATGACAATAAGCTTTGGTAACCTGGACTGGTAATATTGTAGCCTCATAACAGGTTTGGAAATTACAGCTTTCTTTGCTATTACGTCCTAGTTCCAGGATTTTACCCTTAGGTAAATAGAACGGAGCTTTGGCTTTATCGCTTGGCTTTATCTCAATGATAGCCATCGACGGTATTGGAGAATTATAGTGAGGATATAAAATATTAAATAAGTTACTGATAAATTCAATAAAACTTTCTTCTAATTTTAGATTGAGGTTAGCATGCAGCAGGCTAAATGTCTCAATTAATAAAGCTACATGTGGATTATCTAGAATATTATGAGCCGCACCCGCTCCGAGTGTAGGATGGCTATCGGTAAAGCCTTTAATTTCTCTATGCAGTGATTCCAGTTCGTTTTTATAATAAGAAAGAATATTGCTCATTTAAAACTACTCAATGTTATTTATAGTTAAAAAAACTTTATAAGGGTTAGTAGTAAACCTTGATTCCAATACTATCGGTATTAAATACCGGGGTAACGACAATTTAGCTGAAATTCTGAAGCTTAACACCGCCTCCGTAAGCAACTCGGGTATTATAGGACTCACCTTTATATCGTGTAGCCTAGGTTCAAAGCGCTCTATAGTTAATTTGATAAGATCACTTACTTTTATCTGATCTGCGCTAGAATATGCACTGTAAATATGAAGCCCTGGTAACCCATAATGGACAATATTCATATCCAATTTTTCTTCCGGCGGCTCCGAATATAATGGGTGAGCATTAAGTAAATTACTAAGATCAGCGACTACAGAATTTATAAAGTTTTCTTGATCGGTTTTCTTAATTCCAAAAAATCTTTCTAAAGAGCTTAGGCAAGATGCTGATTGTTCAAAGCCTTTTTTATACATCACCAAAAATCTATATACTTGTTCATAACTAATGTATAAACATCTAGCTAGAATATTCAATTATTAAATGCGATTACAATTTGACAAAAAAATTTTATCATTTTAATATACGATTGGTTTTAGGTACTTTTGATATATTGCTATGCAATCAACGCAACATATCAAAAGTAAACCATAATTGTAATTTTTACAGAAACAGAGAAATTTATGAGTGATACGGTTACTGCTTCCGAGGAGTATTTTTTAATAAAAATAGACGGTAAAGATTCGACAGGTGCACCACGCGGACAAAAAGGCGCATATCCTATAAGATATATAGAATTCCCCGATGTTGGAACTAGAGTAAATTTATCGGATGATTCTACTTTTTCTAATCCGCGTTATCCTTTGTTTGCAACACTTACGGCAGAAGGGGGCGGGGCGGGTATAGCTTCAGCTACCTTAATAGAAGAATTAGATAAAATACTCGAAGGCTTAAGGCTTAAACAGGAGCCGCTAAAAGTTACTTTAATGAGAGTAGTAAATCAAACGAAAGACGGTAACCTTGATGTTAAGCAATATGAATTAGATAGAACCGTAGAGCTAGATAAAGCAACTATACATTTAGCAATGGGTGCAAGCGATACTTATCAAGTGCAAGCTGTGAAAGCAATTTTAGGAACCGGTGATAAGGCAACTAATAAAATTGAGATTGATTATTTAAATAAGACTTAATTTTTCATATACTATAGGCTTGGCTTGCTTAGAAAAACTATCAGAAATTTGATTGCAGCTATTGACCTTATGATTAAGGCTCAAGTAACAGTTATTCTTGAAAATACTAGCTTTAAAGATTTAAGTGCTACTTGGGCAGGGCTTTATTACTTAGTAAAAGTTGGCTATCACAATTCTATTGAAATAAAGCTCCTCAATATAAAATGGGAAGAAATACCTTATCATATCAATAGTACTAATACTTTAGATAGCCCTCTTGCTCATAAGCTGTTAGATGAACTGGAGCTACCTGGGAATAATCCGTTATCACTTATAATTGGAAATTACGATTTAAACGTCTCGTGTCCCTTTACTATAGGTGTATTAGAATCTTTAGCTAAAATTTGTGCCACTGTCTTTTGTCCTTTTATCAGTACTATTACCCCCGATATATTTGATATTGATAATTTTGCTCAGCTAGCTAAAGTGAATATTGATTTACATCATCATAAAAAATTTAAATATCTGCTCCAGTTTGCTCATGATAAAAATTCTAGTTTTATTGGGCTAATTATTCCCAGAGTATTGTATCCTTCTTTGGTTAATTATAAGAAAAAAAGTTATTGTCCTATATTAGGCGTAGATATAGCGCACTATAATAATATATTAGGTAATGCTGCTTATGCTTATGCTGCAGTAGTGATTACTTCTTTTATTCAAACTGGGTGGTTTCTGGATACTACTGGCTTACCTGAAAACGATAACGAAGAGCTCGGCTTAGTTCCTAGATTAAGAGCAGAAACTTTCTTTGAAAATAAATGTAATATCCCTTTTGGCTTTTTTAAGTATATCACGGAATTTTATATCTCCGATCAAAAAGAAAAAGCCTTGGCAAGACTAGGTTTTATTCCATTATGCCAAGTAAAGAATCGAGATATTGCGGTGTTTTACAGCAATAATTCCATCCGAAGCCTGGAAATAGAAAGTAATAATTATTTAAAATATGAAACCACAAATTATTTGTATACTTTACAATATATGCTATGCGTATGTAGAGTGGCTCACTATATTAAAATAATTGGTAGGCAAAAGCTCGGGCTTTATAGCAATATTGGTGAGTTTCAAAATTATCTCAATAATTGGTTGTTGCAATATATCTCGTCCAATATTGAAACTCCTTTATCTTTAAAGCATAAATATCCACTATTAGCAGCTAAAGTAGAAATTTCACAAGGAAAATCCTTAAAAGATAGCTTTAACTGTATGATTTATTTACAACCGCATCTGATTTCTATGCAGGCAGCCGCAGAAATTGTACTCAACACTAAAATAGATCCGCTATAGCTGAATGTAATATATCATATTACCTTTTACAGAAGAGGTAGAGCCTCTTCTTGAGATAATATTTTATATCTCCCAGTTTCTAAAATCAAAGTATAAATAGAATCTTCAATAGCTTCTTTGATAGTATCCAACGGGGATTGGTTATTATCAAGATAATGAACAAAGGGGTTAAGAGATATGCTACCACATTTCAGTTTTGAAAAGCTCATTCTAATTTTCTTTTCTACCTCTATCTCATAATAAGAGCTCGTTATTTCTATTACTTTACATTCATGTCTTAAACCATTTAGCTTTACTTTTCTATATACTTCAAATATTAAACACTCATGATTTACTTCTTTTAATTTCTCATCTAAAGTTTGTATAAGCATATCCCAAAAATATTCTTGTTCTAATACTTTAAGGTGATTTTGAGGTAAGAAGCGTAGCATTTCGTTAGTAAATTCTAAGAAGACACTGCATTTATTCTCTTTAAGATTCCTTATCTTTAAATCTAATTTTGTTATGAAGTCTTCAAAAATACGGTTTCTATCCTTTAATTTATTGGGGATAAATTCTAGTCTTGGGATAATACCTTTACTTTCTAACCAAAATATATCCCATAAATCACGATATTGAATTCTATTTCTAAATGCCAAGGCAATTAGCTTATCCACATATATTTCTTCTAAACTTTCTCCTTGTATAATTAAACCAGATACCCCCATTTCCACTTCGTAATGATTTAAAAGAAAACACGCCTTCTTCTCATATGATGCTAAAGCGCAAATATCAATATTAATGCGTTGACTTTTCTCACTTTTACTTCCAGGTCGGGTTTCTATTTTTATTTTCCAGCTATTAGTATTTCCAGTTTCTTTAATAGGCTCAGAAACTTGAACTTCAAGGCCGTATTTTCGCTCCAAACTATCCTTTAGAGCTTCACTCATATTTGACAGATCTGATTTTGAAAAATCCTGACCTCCTGTAAAATCTAAATCCTCGCTTAATCTTACTCCACCATAGCAGATTCTTAAGCAGGTACCGCCGATGAATGTAAGCTTTTTAAGGAAGTTATTATCCCTCATGATTCTAAGGATATCTAAATGCAATAATTCCTTTTCTACGGTAATCCTTAAGTTATTAAGATCGCTTCTGCTCTCAAGAACAGTTGATACTAACTTATCGAACAAATTCACTTGCTAACTCCCAATTTATCAAGCTAGTGTTTCTATGAGCTTTTTTTATGTCTCTTAAAGCTTGAGCAATGCTTGCTTTCCAAAGCCTGCAATCCACGTCATAGTATAGATGATCCATGATTTCTTTAGGCTTTTGAACTGTATGTATAAATTCAATAGTCCCAAATGTACCGCAACTTATTTTATTACTTCGCCCTGACGTCATAATAGTAATATATTGCATAGGTATTTGAGAAATTATACCAGTATCGCTTAAGATTGTTTCAAGGCTAATATAGTTAAACTCCTTACTACGGAGATAACTAGCCGCATGAAACAATAATAGCCCATTAGAATATTTACTAGCTTTATATCCATATAAATTACGGCATATCCTATCTATGTGGCAACTGGCTGCTGCTCTAGAGAGTAGAGTCATGAATGCTGCATCTGAAATTCTTGGTAAAACTTGCCTTAAGTCTTTGTCAGAAAATAAGTAATGTTCTTTATTACAAGTTTTCTCAAGTAGATTAGTTAAAACTCTTAAAGGCTGCATATAATCACTACACATTAAATTACACTTATCGTAATTTAATGTAAAGTATAATAAAATTGAATTATATGCAATAAAATTTAAGAACAACTTCAAGGATAATGGAATACATGGAATTACTAACACCACTCTATAACATGTATATCTAAAGTGTACTCCAAATACTCATACTCTCTTCACCCTATTTTACGTGCATCTAGAGTTTGTTTAAATCTTTATATACAGCTCTGTACACCTGTCTTAGATTCTAGATATCCATATTGAGTGTTTTTGCTCCTAAAAGTAACCGGTATCGATTATATCTTACCTTAATAATAATGCTTTACCTTTTATTGTAATTTTATATAATAGCAATATGATGTAAGCGCTTGAAATTAGACATGTTTTATTATAATATCTTTATTATAAATATAATATGTTCTATCTATATGTATGTAAGCACAGTAACAATATCCTCTAAAGGACAAATAGTTCTACCTAAAAAGGTTCGTAACGCTCTTAATACTAATATTATATCTTTAATTATTAATGATCAGAATCAAGTTTTGATTACTCCAATACATGAGTTAGGTGCTAGCCTTGCTTCTTATTCCAAAGATACAGATCTATCTTTTGAGGAAATAAGAGAACAGGGTTGGAAAAATACTATTTTAGCTAAGACTAATGATTTTGCGAGTGAAGAATGAAATATTATTGTGATACTAATTTTGTTATTCGTTACCTATTAGGCGATAACAAAGAAATGTTAGCAAAAACTAAAGAGATTTTTACACAAGTACAAACCGGTAAAATATTTTTAATTCTTGAGCAAACAGTTTTTACCGAAATAGTTTTTGTCCTGTCATCATTTTATAAAGTTCCTAAAAATAAAATATCAGAAATACTATCTGAACTTTTGGCTTACAAGGGAGTTGCTTGTGAAGATAAAGAATCATTATTACTAGCTCTTGATCTTTATCATAAACAGAATCTGCATATAGTAGATTGTTTGCTTATTGCGAAAGCAGAACGGGCTGGTCTAGATATTTTTTCTTTTGACCAAAAATTGATAAACGTTAGTAACAAAAAGGAGAGGCTTAAACTATGACCGGAAAAACAGTAGGTTATATTAGGGTAAGTCACTTTGACCAAAATCCAGAGAGGCAGTTAGAAGGTATTAAGTTAGACAAAAAGTTTATAGATAAAGCTTCTGGTAAGGATATCAACCGCCCTGCTCTAGAAGAACTAATCGGCTATGTACGGGAAGATGATATAATTATCATTCATTCTATGGATAGATTAGCACGTAACCTTGATGACCTTAGAAAAATTGTAAAAACACTCACCTTACAAAAGGTACAGATTAAGTTCCTAAAAGAAAATCTAATCTTCGCCGGTGATGACTCTCCAATGGCTAATCTATTACTATCAGTAATGGGAGCATTCGCAGAATTTGAAAGATCTTTGATTAAAGAAAGACAGATGGAAGGCATTAGCTTAGCAAAAAAGAAAGGGCTTTACAAAGGAAGAACCGCAGTCCTTAATCAAGAGCAGCTCACTCTATTACAGTCGAAAATCAGTCTCGGTATTCCAAAAGCTAAAATTGCTCGTGAGCTTAATATTTCCAGGCGTACCTTGTATAATTATATTCTTGTTGAGCCGAGTAAAAGTGCAGATCACGTGTAAATATCATTTTAACTAATGCCTATAATTACCGATAAAAATGAAAAATCAGAAAAACTCAATTCCATCTCCTGTGACATTAGATACATCTAAATCTACAATTAATGTTCCAAACAACCGATGTTCGTGGGTACCTTTAGATAAGCCTGATTATATAGATTACCACGACCTAGAGTGGGGAGTGCCGGTATATGATGACAATAAACATTTTGAGATGCTAATTCTTGAAGGAGCACAAGCAGGTTTGAGTTGGTACACTATACTCAAACGCCGTGAGCATTATCGCGAGTTATTTAAACAATTTGATCCTAACAAAGTAGCTCTCATGAATGATGAAGAGCTGGAATCTATACTTATAAATACTGGAATTATTAGAAACAGGCTTAAGGTATTTGCTACCAGGAAAAATGCCCAGGTATTTCTTACAATACAAAAAGAATTTGGCTCCTTTAGTAATTATATATGGCAATTTGTTGACGGTAAACCTAAGTGTAATTTTCCCAAAACAATACAAGATCTACCTGCTCGTACCTCGGAATCAGATCTATTATCCAAAGACCTAAAAAAACGTGGCATGAGTTTTGTCGGCTCAACAATTATTTATGCGCATATGCAAGCTACTGGCTTGGTAAATGATCATACGGAAGATTGTTTTGTTCATGAGCAGATATCTGATAACCTATCTAATTCTGATGAATTGTTAAGTAATTAACTAGGAAATTAGATTTTCTAACATATTTAAGTAGCGTACTTTAGAATATTTATAAAAATATGTTCCATAAAACATACATGCTGTGGTTTTTTCTGCAAGATCTATTGGCACTAGTTTTAAAACAGATTTTCTTAGTTATTTAGGTAAAAATAGAGTTTTGTTTTGAGACACCAAAATCCTGTGTTTGCGGGACACGCATATAAAATAGCATAACAATTTAATTGCTTTCTAAATATAGTGTATGTTAAAATTAATCAATTATTGTTAAACTATTGATTCATAAGGGTAATATATGAAAGCTAAATTGTTTCTAAAAAGAGAAGGGGAAGATATAGAAGAGGATATCTCAAATGATAAAAATGAACTAGTTGAAAGTATATACAAAGAAATAGCTAATTATTCACTTACCCCTCGAAATACAATTAATAGAACACTACAATTCAATACACAAAAAGATATTGTAGATGAAGGAGAGCTTGTTTTTTCAAATACAATTCCTAAAAAGTCTAAAACAAAGCTGTTTGCCTTATCCAAGATAAAAGGACAAACAAAAGATTTAGTAATTGAAACTGCTAAAGCAGAGCTTGAAAACGAGTTTTTTAATCAAGTAAAAGAACAAAGTTACATAGAGAATTATAATCAAATACTTGAAATTTATAATACGCAAGAAAAAGTACCTTGTACTTTTATTGATAAGTGTTTAGGTGTAATACGTCATGGTATTAATATTCATGTGAGTACTAATATTGCTAATTCATATAACCATATACTAAATAAAATAATAGAATCACAAGATCAGACTTTAAATAATCTAGAAGGACAATCAAAAAAAGGAAGCGACAAAGGAAGTAAAAAAAGTGGTACCCAACAAGTCTCTGATTCTATAAATTTTAAAATATTACATCCGCTTGAAGTTTCATTATTAGCAGACGCTATAACTAATGCTCTACAAAATCAGCATAAAGCTATACTAATTGATATATTTGAAAGAAGTAAAGATGGTCTAATTTCAATAGATGAAGAAACGAATAAACCCAAAACTCATACTATTGTATTGTGTAGAAAAAATTCTATAGTCAATAAGGAAGATTTCACCTTTTTAATTATAGATCCAAGTAACTCAGAGTTTAGTCAACATCTAAATATGCTTGGAGTTAATAAAATAATTAGCTCATCACTAAAACAAAATATTCAAATAGAAACAAGTGCTAAACTTTATAAAATTTATGAACAAAATAGCCAAATTATACATAACGTGAAGTTAAGTGAGTTGAAAAAATGTGTTAACGAATCTTTATTACAACACACAAAAAATACAGAAAAATTCCAACAAGGAATAGAATTAGTTTTAAATTTGTGTAAGGAACATTTTAACCTTGGTATTTGTTCTAGTTTCAAGGAAGTACAAGCACTTATTAATGAATCTTTTAAACCAGCAAAAGTGAAAAACATTAAAAATGAAAAAGAATGGAACGATTGCGTAGAGCAAGTTTTACAATTATGTCAAAAATATTATAGTGTTGGCACTGGTCTTGCCTTTAACAAGTTTAGAGATTGTATTGATATAGCTTTTAAATTTACTTTGGCCATCAAAGATATGAAAGAAATAGAGTTAAGCTTCTCTTCTTTGGACAACATTATATTTGATCAAGTACCTATAAATAAGATTATCGCAGCTATAACAAATAATAAAAATTATGATAGTACAATAGATCCCAAAATGTGTACTACTAATTTTCTAGATTACCCATTCAGAGGAAAACAACTAACTGCTATTGAGAAAAGAGAAGAATTTTATGAAAAACAAATAGAATTATATAAGTCACTGCTTTCTTCAACAGATCATCTCGATAATCAACAAGTGTTAGAAAAAGTAGATAGCCTTTTAAAGGCTTTGCTTAATAATTCACAAATTGATACAATCGAGTTATCGAAGTTTATTAAAACATTTAACCACACAATATTACAGCAAAATGAAATACAAAAAATGTGGCTAGAAACAGTTTCTACCTACAATGGTATACAGCAAGAAGAAGTGGAATTGCTTGCTAATAATTTGAACGAAAATTTTACTAGTTATTATAATGAAATTTGAGGTATTATATGAAAGAACAAAGTTACTCTGGGTTTAAACTTGCATGCCAACGTAATAATGTTGTTATGATAACAAAGTTTCTAAAAAGTAGTACGAAAGAAGTCGGCGTGATTGATGTATTACATGAAAATGGTTTGTTTTTTAATATTGCAATTTCTCATAACAATACACCCCTGCTAAAGATATTACTTGATTACATGTATAATACAGAGCAAGTAGAACTCGATCCTAAAAACAATAACACAGAGCAGTCAATAAGGTATCATCAATTACAACAAATATTTAAATCAGCAAAAAAAGAGTATGTTGTTTCTGAAGAAGTTGATTCTCTTATAAGTAGTTTTTGTAAAGAAAGTAATTTTGACAGTAACGATAGTTATATAGATTATGGTAATTTATCTACCCATGATCAAGAATACCCTGAGCTAGATTTAGCAGGTAATTCAAAATTATTAGAAGATAATGAATTTTAAAAATTTTACTTATATTCTATAATTTCGATTATGACAATCACTCGTCTGATTTATTAGGTCAAGATTACCACTATGCTATATAAAATTATGCTGCACGAAAAATACCTGAAGTTTTTTTCCGTGCAACGTGCAGCAAAGCGGCATGTTTGACGTATAAACTTTAGATCTCTTTTAAGCCATTTTTTCTAATCCACCCTCCCCTATTGAAAATCACTTGTTTTCTGGACTAGTTAGTTATTATATCAAACAAAAAAATGTTTCAATTAAAAGTTAAATATTTACTATATATTTACTTTTAAGTTGTATAAACAATAAGTGTACTAAGCTTCGGGTACTTAAAATCTTGTCGGAGAAAATATAAAAAATATTTTCTAGATTCACTTTTACAAAGCTACTAATTTCTAGAATAGTAGCTTTGACTAATTCTATTAAATTCTTTAATCACTAATCTAACATTCTTCTTATAACTCTTAATATCTTACAAGCATCCCACCTTAATCTTTTAACTATATTAATTGTTAGTATAGTTATTACTATACTAATTATATTGCATATTTTTATTAAATTATTATAATTAATATAATATATATTATATAAACTGTTTATATTGTTTTTTATGAATTTATTAAATACTAAGATTATTACAATAGCTAATCAAAAAGGTGGGTGTGGCAAAACTACCATCACCATGCAATTAGCTGGCGCACTCGGCAAAGATGCTTTTAAAGTACTTATAGTCGATGCTGATCCCCAAGGAACTGCTACACGGTGGGCAGCAAATGCTGAGGATTCATCTCCTTTTCCGTCACATTTAGCTGGTTTAAGTGCCGCAGGAGCTAAAGTTCATAGAGAAATCAAAAAATATATAGGACTGTACGACTATATATTAATAGATTGCCCTCCAGCAGTAGATAGTGCAACACCTCAGTCATCATTAATGATATCAGACTTAGTTTTAATCCCTATAATACCAAGTCCGGCTGATCTATGGGCGGCCGTAGGTATTCAGGAATTAATCGAAAGGATTCAGCAGATTAATGAAGGATTAAAATCACGTATAATTCCAAATATGTGTCAAACTAACGTGAATTTGACACAAGAAGTACTAGAGGTTTTAAACGGTTTTGGGATTGAGGTTTCTAAAACACATTTATATTTAAGAACCGCTTATAGACAATCAGCAGTTTTAGGCAAAACAGTGTATGACATAAAAGGAGCAGATAAAGCTATTCAAGAAATAACGGCTTTAAAAAATGAAATAATTGAAATATTAACTATATAAATAGTATAAATAATATTAATTATACAAATAGTTTGTACATATGAAAAAAGATATGCTTAATTCTCTTAAACATAGCCTAGAGCAAGAACGTAAAGCCTCAAAAAACAAAACAGAAAAATCTATTGAAGATCGATTTTTAGCAGCAGATAACTTGTTTAATGATTCCTCTGAATTTCAAAAATCTACTGCATTAGAAACAAAAATTAATGTTATTAGAGACACCTTTACTTTGCCAGAAAGCGATTACAATTTAATAAATGTTTGTAAAACTAAATTATTAGAAAATAAAATTAGTGCTACTAAATCAGAAATAATAAGAGCTGGGCTTATTCTCCTAAACAAATTAACTGATGAGGAATTAGTAAGCTCTTATAAATTAGTAAATAAAATCAAGATCGGTAGGCCTAAGAATATTTAACTATTATTACTATACAAACAGTTAATACTATATTAATTGTAATCAATCATCTTCCTTATTATAAAACAAGCAATATGCAGAATAATATTATTATAAAAAATTTTCAACTAAGAGCAGCTCGATCTGTGCTAGGAATAGGAGTAAGGGAAATAGGTCATTGCTTAGGGTTAAGCGGAGCAGCAATATCAATATGGGAACATAAAGGTAACCTTGAAAATTTAAAGACATCCGCTGATAACATTTTACTATTAACTGAATTTTTTAAATCACATAATATTATATTTCCTGACGAGAATAGCGTTACTTTGCGTGAAGAGGTAAAAAGATCCAATAATGAGGATTGTGTTTTAACTAGATTTCAACTTAGAGCCTCTCGTATAGCTCTTAATATGACTCAAGTTGATTTAGCTAATTTCATAGGAGTAACCCGACAAGTCATTTCCAGAGCAGAACACTTAAGAAACAATGAATATATACGCCCTCTAGAAAAAGAAGCATCTCTTAAAATTAGGAATTGGTTTGAAAATAACAAAATATCATATAAAGATTGTTATACAATATCCTTATCAGATAAAAAATAAATACGAAAATTATTGACTAAAGATCGAGCATCAGTTAAACTCGTCAAATCTAACTTATTTGAATAAAAAAAGGCGCTAAGAACACAAGGAACTTAACACCTCATAAAACAAAAGTTTTTACTGTAAAATAAGATATCTTTGGACGGATACTTCTTATACATACAAACTACTCTATTTTATAGAAGAAGTCAAGCAATCTTTGATTTTTAGCTCCGTTATGGGGCAAAAAATGCAAAATTTATCACTAGTTGAGAGTAACTCTCAACTATTTACTGTAGATAATTACTTATCTTTTAACTTAAATGATTATACTAATCTTAGCCTTACCACGTTCCAATCTCTAACAGAGACAAAATCCTATATTCCAATCACTGGATGCGTACTTGAACACATTCTTACAACTACTAACCTTACCAATCACGAAAAACTCTACTACTTACTAGCCGATAGCCTTGCTTTAGTAAGTAAGAATAAAAATCACCATAGATCATGCGCTTTACCAAGTGAAGACTGGTCTGATCGCCTTGGATGTTCTCGTTCTTTAGTTTTTACTATGCAACAAAGCTTAGTACAGAAAGGCTATTTTATTATAAATAAAGATTGGGATAAAATAGGTAGAAACAAAAGAAATCTTATTATTCCGACTCTCCCTGTTTCCATCTTTAATCATTTAAATGATAAGTTTTCTGATAGAGCAGGGGAACATGATACTTATAATAAATTCACTGATTGTAAAAGGTCTTATCTAGATAGAACTAAGTTATTCATTAAACTTAATTATGATCTTCTTAAGATCATTACTTCTAATGAATATCTAAATCCTAGACAGAAGATTCTGTGGTTGAGTTTTTACACTAGGTGTTATAAAAACTATATGCTTCAAAACAGAGAAGTAGGCAAATATAGCTATAATAATGATTCTAGTTTTTCTTTTATCTCTTCTTACGGAGAACTTGCTGATCTATATTCTTGTGATGCCAAGCATCTATCTAAATCTATAAGAACCATAGAAAAGCTTGGGTTTATTAAAACTCAGCATTTCTATACTAGAAATAAGCATGAGTACAGCTGCATTGACCAAGAACGACAAGATCAGTCTTTATGGAAAATCACTCTTTCATTACCGAGTGATTGCTTTTTAAAATTAGAAAAAGTAAAAAATCGCTCTAATCTTAACCCAAATGATAGATCCGTCACAATAGCTGATAATACTATTGATTCAAGATTAATGGAAAATTATTTGATGCTAAATGGTATAAAGTTCAATCTGGATTTAGAGAAAAACTCTTCATTAGAATCAATAATTGATAATACTGATATTCCTCTCTCACCAACAGATAACTATATTGATTCTGTAATGAAAGAATTGGAAACATCAGAAGATCTTGCCTCGTCTGATTCTTTTTCTAAAACTTTACCCACTCTGGAAACCATTGATAATAAAGCAGAGAAAAACGATGGAATCAAATCTGACCCTACTTTCGCCAAATCTGGACTACTATTAAATAAAGACTTCTTATTAAAAATAAAAGATATTAAAAGTAACTTAGGGGCTACGCCAAAAGTTCTTTTTGCTAAATTTTTAAAGAGGTTTAAAGAAGATGATTGTAATAAGAATATCGATACTCAAAAAAAAGAGGAAGAATTTAATATTCATTCCGAACTGATTCAAGAAAAATTAAAAGAACTACCAAGAGATAAAGCCGATAAGGCTAGAAAGTTTGCCTATTCGCTTGTTTCTAAAAAACTTGCCAAAGGTTATGCCGAAAGATTAACCAAACATGAGCTAGCCAAGCAACTAATCCATCATGCTGCTAGCTGGAAACCTACTAAACTCGGTTTTATTTCTAGGGATAAAGAGATAGATACCGCATTGTCGGTAGCTTGGAAAGCTATAGTCGGCGGAACATGGAAAATTCCTCTAGAGCTAGCAAAAGCTGAGGTATTGCAGTATGAGTTCAAGCATTATAGGCGGAAATATCAAGAATCCGGTATTTTGTCTAGAGAAATAAAGTCCTTAGAAGTAGAAGTTAATAAATTACTCGGTAGATGGTGTGATTTGAATAGTAAGATTACCGAAGGGAGAGAAGAGAGCAAGAATGATATTGCTAATAATCAATATCAGATTGAGCTGGGACAAAATTACGGCATGCTTGATGATATCGGGAATAATTTAATCGATAGACACGATTACCGCCGAGACTTTAACTTACGGCATCGGTTAAACCGTGATGACCTTGATATTATAGATAATAGAACTAAAGATATTAACCTTTATGATATAGATTTATCGCATATATCAGATGAGCAAAGATATTTAAAACTACAAGGCAGTAATACAGATATAATGGAAATTGCTACCATTGACCATAAGCAATATTTCGGTAAACTTAAAACTATTGAAGTAAACGACTGCGGTGATTTAGTGATGACGCTAAAACCTATAAAAGACAAGGAGTTCTTTGGATATAGCACAAGATTACCACATATTAACAAAACCGAATCGGTATTAGATAATGTAGAAAATTTATCAATTTCCAATGTTGGTTATATAGATCCGGTTGAACATGATCAACAATCTCGGCAAGGGTTTGCTAAAATAGACAATGCTTTATCCGGTATTTTCAATGCTTTAAAATACAAGAAAATTTGATATAGGTCTCCTTTAAAGATAAAACTATAAAGGAGTACGGGATTATACGATGCAAATATTAATAATTAACTAACAACCGGCGTAAACCTAAGGTAGGTAATTTTGGAAGTACGATTGTTGATAATAAAATATATAATATTTTGTAAAGTTAAAGGAACTTGAAATGAATGATCTTTTAAAGTCCGCTTCTATAAAGTTTTTCTTTAAATCAGGTTCATATTCAGTTGTTTTAGGGTAAAATAGAGATAGTATTACTACTAATAGTTTAATTATTGATGAGTTTAAAAATAAACAACGACTAATAGATACGACATGTATCTTGAAAGAGAAGGTCAAATTTAGCACTTGATTCCTAAGACACTATCAGAACCAAAATAAATCAATAGTGGTCTAACTCTAGATATAATGCTGATTACACTTATTCATAAAAGTAGACACAGGTTAAATTTACTCTGTTAGCTGTAAATTTTTGGGTACCATTATATTGACTTAGCACCTCGGTATAAATACAGCATTTAATTATTTAAAAGAAAATTATAAAATAATGCTAAAATATCACTTTAGTTAATTATTTGTTAGTATAATTGTGTTTTTATTAATTAGTAAATTTTAATTCTTGTTTGCTAAATGATTAAACAATTTCTTAAAAAAGATATTATTGCTTCAACAATTTGTCTCTTTATATTATCTTTAATAATAGGAATTAGTTTTTATTATTATGAATATAATAGATTTAACAAAGATTTGATACATAGAAAGAATTGTTTGTTAAATTCATTTTTTAAATTATTAGCAGATGATTTTATCAAGCTAAAATATAGTATGGAAAATCACTCTGATAAAAATAAACATCAATTGGTGGTATATGACTTAAGTTATATAAAAAATTATAAATGTCTTTCTAAGAAGCATGATAATGAAAACGATTTTATTCTGGAAGAACCTATAAAAGATATAAAACAGTTAATATGGAATCATCGAAATAGCAATTTATCATGTATTATAGATGTGAACCTATTGAACAAAGAGTTTAAAAGATTTGATCATAACGTTAATCAAATAAGTTACTATTTAGAAGTACAAGACAAATTATTGCCAGAATTTATTAAAATACCTATCAATTTTATTCAAGATAACCATACTCAACTAATTTTGGAACAAAAAATCAAGATACTAACAGATGTTTACTTAGTATTTGGTTATCAAAATAGTTTTATAATTTTAGAAAAAAGTAAAATTATAAAATCATCAATCCTGCTGACACTAATAGTATTTGTTATAGTTAATTTAACATATTTCTTTTTAAGAAGAGCTCTTTTATATAGCTTGTATAACGACATAAGTAGCAGCAGAAAAGCCATAAAAAAAGAATTGGAAGAGTTGATTCCGAAACACAGACAACTTGAAGATCAATTGAATAATATTAAAGAAGAAACTAAAATCTTGCGATCAATTACGCATAATGTTTTTGTGCAATTAAAACACGAATTGAATACCATAAATAAAATTGCTGTACATTTAGATTCATTCCAAGAGCAAACAAAACATGATTGGCTTTTGAAACAAATTATAAATATTAGTTATCGGAATTCAGATAAATTAATTAAAGTTTATCAAGAAGAAATTATAGAAATAAAGAAATTTATCAATACAGGATTATCAATTTTTGCTCAGCAAATTAAGAATAAAAATATTGTTGTATCCTTAGAAATAAACCAAGTATTAATAGATAGTGATGTAAGTAAAGTAGCTTTTCAACAAATTATATATAGTGTATTAAGGTTAGTAATTACAAGGCTATTAAAGAACGATGAATTATTTATATCGTTAAATAAAATTGATAATCTTTATATTTTATATATCGAAGATAATAGTCTTAATGATATCATAGTACCTGTAGCAAGTGATGAAATATTTTTTCTCGGAATGGATGACTTGCAAAAATTATTAGATTTTTACCATATAAAATATATAAGCATAAAAGAAAAAAATTTGAATAAAATAAAGTTACATATACCGTTTAAACAAGTGAGCAAATACTCAGATAAGAAAACTCCTAGTAATAATAATGTGATAAATTTAAGAGATTACGCAAACGATGTATAAAAATATTGTAATACTATTATACATACTATCATCTTTCCTGCCCAGCGCTTTATCTGTTACAGATTCTGCTATCATAAACAATTCACAAAAACCGTCAAAATATTTTGAAGGTAGAGTTCTATATTTAAAACAAATCAAAGAATTATTAAATAAAAATAAAGTAGTGCATATAAGTGGTTTGGGAGGAATTGGTAAGACTCAAATAGTAAGAAAATATATTCAAGTATCACAAAATAAATATGATATAATATGGTGGTTTGATTGTGATAATGAATTAAACTCCCAGTTGGTTGGGTTAGCTGAAAAAATAAATAGCATTCCTCGCTTTAATGCTAAAATTAATACTTCGGGTAATATTATATTATATGAAATTAAAGATTTTTTTAAAAGCTATAATCCAAAAATATTATTAATATTCGATAATTTTAACAAAGATAATTTATGCGCAGATCAAATTTATACATTAACAGATTTTAAATCAACTAACTTGATTTTTTGTTCTAGATACAAAATCTCATATAATTCTTTTATTGACTTAGAACGATTTACCAGAAAAGAATCTATAGATTTTATCAATAAAAAACTGCCCAATAAACCAAACTCTTCTCTCTTAGCGGAAATATTGGGCGATTACCCTTTAGCTTTAGACCAAGCCATTGCCTTTTTACTTGAGAATCCTAGTGTAACTGTAAAAGAGTACGCTAAATTGATAAGTACTGCTAGTGATAAAGTATTTAAAGTTATAGATAGTCAGTATGAAGACAATTTATATAAAGATACTTTTTCTCATACTATTAGTTTAACTTTTAATAGAATTAAAAGTAATTATCCAAACTCATATAGAATGTTGTTGTATTGTAAATACCTTGATAATGAAAATATAGCCAATGATATATTACAAAACGCTTATATTGACTCAGTACCGGAATATACAGTCATAAAATATTTAGAAACACTTAAACCTTTGATAGGATATTCTATAATTAGTGTTAATGATGAGTTTAATGATAAAAAACAAAAATATTTTCAGATGCATAAATTAGTTCAAGTGATGTTAACGGAAGAAACAATAGAATTGTCTCAAGACAAAGAAAACATTCAACATTTATTGGAAGTAATATCAAATCAAATTCCTGAACCTGGAGACGCAAGTTATTTAATAAATTATGTACAAAACAATTCTGTAATAATAAAAAATGCAGAAAAAGTATTAGAAAAATCAAAAGCTTTTGAGGTAATTACAAAAGAGCAATTTGCCTTGGCAGTCAAATTATTACGTGTGTATATGTTTAATTTGCAATACGAAAAATCAGCAAAACTAGTGAAATATCTAGAACAAATGATTAATAATAATAATTATCAATTTGTAGACAATAAATCTAAAATGCATCTAGGAACATATTATATGTTAAAAGCAGTTTTGACTGATTTTGCTTACAGTGATTATAAAATTAGTATTCATGATCTAGAAAAATCAAGAGCATTTATTAAAAAATCCTGAAGGATTATCTATACAATACGTAACTTTATGTCAGCTAGCGCAAACATTGTTGTACTCTGGAGATTTATCCAATGCTGCTAATTATATCCTTGAAGTTGAAGAGATCTTAAAAAAATACTCTCCAAAAGCAAATACCGGCTTGTTTTATTTTATAAAAGCAAAACTTGAAATGGAACAAGGTAATTTTAATCAAGCTTTAAACACTATAAAAATAGGAAAAAGTTTTACAGAGCAAGAGTTTCCTAATGATAATTTCACAGTAATTCCTGACATTGTGTTGCTCTCAGAAATTTTAGTAAGGTTAGATAAAGTACAAGAAGCATATAATAACCTTAGAGGCTTATATAATGATTCTTTTAATTATGTTGATTCTGATCATGAACTTCAAGCTAGAATATTAATTACTTTAGCAAATATAGAAAATAAATTAGGAAAAATATCAGATGCTGATACTCATATCAGCAGAGCCATGAAAATAGAAGAACATACCTCAAATGCTGATCTAAATGATGATTTAGCATCGGCATATGTAGTATATGCAGATATTATTTATAACAAAGGTAATTTTAAATTATCTAAAAACTATTATGAAAAAGCATTAAAGATATATAACAAACGGTTTGAAGATAGAATTGAGTGGGATACTTTAAGTGAGCTTTATACAAAGCTTGCTATGATAGCATTAAAACTTGAAGATTTATATACTGCGACTCAATATTATGAATTACATAATAAATATTTTGGTATAAAGCACCCACGCACTAAAGAAATATATCTTGCAATACAAAGGCAGAAAGTAAGAATATAAAAACTATTTATTTATTAATGTTGTTTTCTATAAGCCACTCTATAAAATTAGTGCTTACTTCTTTGTTGTTCTTAATTAAAGAAAAAATATATGATTCTTTTATAAAAAATAAAAAAGTTTCAAAAGGGATCGTAACTTTATTTATTTTTATGTAATTCTCTACAACATTGACCACTTCATCAAACAGCTCTACTACTAATGTATTATATTCTATAGCCGGAGTAGTAATTTTTTCTTCGTTTGAGGTAGTTTCCCCCAAAAGCTCATCTATGCTGCATTCCAATACTTCTGCAATAGCGGCTAATAATTTAATTCCTGGATTTTTAGAAGTACCGTATATTATATTACGAATTGTATTTGGTGATAATTGTGCTTTTTTCTCTAAAGAAGATATAGATAAATTCTTGCCTTCTATCCTATTTAAAATCTGGTCTTTTATTTTTTCTGCTAACATCTATATACAAACTAAAATTTTTAGTATAAAAAGTATTGAAATTATTAAATATATGATATAATCTATTTTTTATAATTAGAAAGAATACACTTAAAAATATGAGAACACTAGGTATTTTAAAAAAAATGCTAAATTTGGAGAGTTGAAAACTAGAGTATTAAACAAAAAACAACAAGCACTATAAAGTTTGGTCGCTAGAAAGTACTTGTTGTTAAAACTTATAACCTAAAGAACATAGGTAATTATGCTTATAACACAAAACCATTCCGGCTGCAATAGTGCAGGCGTGGGGACTGATAATATTTCTCTCAGCGGGAATATAGTACCACACATCTGGTATCATAATCTAACTCGTGCAGGAGGAAAGTCTGATACTGTTGCTATTACCATTCTATCCGAATTGGTGTTTTTACATCGTTATCAGAGTAACAGCGAATTTCAGTTAAAGTTTTCATACTTCAAACAAAAATTCAATTTTGGTCTATCTCAAGTTAAAGCAGGAATAGTTAGGCTTGAGAAAGCAGGCTTGGTTAAGCGTGATCTTAGAACCGTGCGTATGTACGGTAGACTATTCACGAACGAACTGTTTTTGATACTTAATATCGTAGAAGTTTTAAAACTTACAGACCAACAACAGGCAAAAAAATTTCTCTTTAGTGATCGAAATGAGGATAACGGATGCAAAGAAATTTCTACGGATAATATAGATAAGAGTGCGCCAAGGAAAGTGCGTAAAATTCAGTCGGTGAGAATCCGACCTATGCAAAGTCTAACCAACATCATAGAAACGACTATTGCGCTACAGGAGGTGACAAATGTAGTGAAGCCAGTAGAAGTGACATGTCAGGCTGCAACGCAAGTGAAGGTGTTGAGCCCCGAAATATATAAAATCATAGAGGCCGACGTTTTTCTTAGTGCGGAAGGCAACATGAAGGGTGACATTATGGTAAGTCATCACTCACTCTATCGGGGTCTGAGTCCGTGGCATGATATGAGATGGAGTTTACGTGAACTTGGGAGATCTTCTGTGTTCTCGAAAGAGTATGTAAGAACAAGTCAAAATAGACAAGAACCAGCAAATGATACAGAAGAAGTCGGACTGACTGATAGTACTCGGAGTATAGGAAAGCTATGTGCATGGGGAAGCGGTCAGCAATGGGAAGCCTGGTTAAGTACCAGTCAAATTAACACGCTGAGGTTACGGTAATGATGCAGGTTAAACTTAATCAGATAGCTAGAAGAGCGAAGCAAGATAAACGGCTAAAATTTACATCGTTAATACATCATGTGAATGAGGCTAATCTTGCAGAATGCTATCAAGAACTAAAAGCTAATAAAGCTTGTGGGATTGATGGTGAGACAGTTGAATCTTACGGTCAGAATTTACAAGAGAGGCTTAGTCAATTAGTGGTATCAATGAAGTCAAAACAGTATCGTCCGAAACCGGTAAAAAGGGTATACATCCCAAAAGCAGGTAAAAATGAGAAGCGTGGGCTTGGTATACCATCAGTTGAAGATAAGTTAGTTCAAATTATGCTAAAGAAGATCTTAGAACAGATTTATGAAGCAGAGTTTTTGGATATATCTTACGGATTCAGACCTAAGTTGAGTTGTCATGATGCAGTAAAAGCATTAAACAAAGCGGTTATGACTAAACCGATTAACTATATCGTGGAAGTGAATATTAAAGGATTCTTTGATAATGTTAATCACTATTGGCTACAACGTTGCTTAGAGGAGAAAATTGTTGATCGTAATTTACTATGGTTAGTAAGGAGATTCTTAAAAGCTGGAGTAGTTGAGGATGGAAAGCAGTTAGTAACTGAGCTAGGAACTCCTCAAGGAGGAGTAATTAGTCCATTGCTTGCAAATATCTATCTTCATTACGTACTAGACTTATGGTTTAAGAAAGAAATTAAATCACAAGCAAAAGGACACATAGAGCTAATACGCTATTGTGATGACTTTGTAGTATGTTGTGAAAGTGAAAAAGATGCAAAGAGCTTTTTGGAATTACTTCACGCAAGGTTAGAAAAGTTTGGTCTACGGGTATCAGAAAATAAGACCAAAATTCTAAAATTTGGACGACAGGTATGGAAACAAGCTCAGAGAAACAAAGAAAAGGTAAAAACTTTTACCTTTCTTGGTTTTACGCATTATTGCGGTAAGAGTAGACAAGGATATTTTGTTATTGGCCATAAGACTAGTAAAGAAAATATGTGTCGGAAGCTTAAGGAAACTAAGGAATGGTTAAAGAAGATACGTAATAAATTGTGTCTTAAAGAATGGTGGCCAGTACTTAAATCCAAATTAACAGGACATTATAATTACTTTGGAGTTAGCGGTAATTATCGTTGTCTTCAACAGTTTTATAACAACATCTTTTCCATTGTATTTAAATGGGTAAATCGTCGCAGTCAGAAGAAAAGTATGAATTTCGACCAATATCTAAGATACCTACAATGGAATCCGTTACCAACACCAAGGATATGTTATGTGCTGTATTAATTCTAGCTTTAATAGCAAATGTTCCATTGAAGAGCCGTGTGCGGGAAAACCGCAAGCACGGTTCTCTGGGGGTACCATAGCATCGAAACTAATTTTAATTTAAATATAAATATAGAGTAAATGTTATGGTTTCTACCCGACAATATCTAAAAAAGAAATCTAGATCTAATTCTGAAAAAAATGATTTAAAGAAAAATTCAAAACAATTGGAATTAGCAACTCACACTCCTGTCACAACTACTTCAACAAACCTTGAACAATCACAAGCTTTTTTTGACGATCAGAATAATTCTCGAACCAACTCTGAAACAAACACTTCCTCGAACACCTATAAACCTAGCGCTTACACTAGAATCACTCAAACTCTGGGTAAAAAACTAACCGAGTTCCACCCGCTTGTTCAAGACGATGCTGATGTGCTAACCGGCAAATCAGGTCGTAACTTTGACCTGAACTTTATCAACCAATTGATGTTAAAACTGGCAAGTAAATATCCCGATCGTAAGTTTTTTAGCAAAAACTCAGTGTTGAGTTATATGAGCAAGATTCTGCTACACGAGATTAGAGATGCGGTTCAAGTCAGTAACGGTAACTTCAGATTTGGCAATGCTAACGAACAGTCATCGAAGGAAAAATACCTCCAAGCGATCGAAGCTACTACTGCTACTGATAATATTTCAAAATTAAAACGTAAAATTGCAGGAATTTTTCACACCGATATAGCTTATTCATTGCTCAACGGTGCCAGCTATAAAGTTAATAAAGAGAGACTAGTCGTTACTACCGCTGCAACATTAGATCTAACTACTCATCAACAAGATCTTTTGTTGCAACAGGCGCAGTCAGTATACGGCAATCACATCAGATATCTGGATATTTCAGTATTAACACCTACCGCCAGCAAACAACAAACAAGTTCAATAACCACGGCAGTATTTGAAGGAGTATGGGGCAAAATTAGAGAAAACCTTATTGATTATTACGGTTCTGGCGGACTTGGCCTTGATAAATCTTGGTTCAGTAAATTAACGGCTGAAGAAGATCCGACGCGTAAACAACTTACTTTAAAAGCACCGAGCAGATTTATTAAGGATTGGATACAAAGTAATTACTTACAGCTAATTGATAATATCTGTTCGAAAGAAAATTATCAATTAACGGGAGTGGTTGCTATATGAACAGAAACTTTAAGCGCCATTTAATTAAAATCGCTCTTGCAACTAGTATTCTCAAGCTTGTTGTTATGAGTAATTCATATGCAGCAGATATTAATCCAGAAATAGCAAATATCGGTTATTGGTACGATGATTCAGATGTGAGAGGAGTTATTGCCAACCGTCTCGGCGATAGGGTTTATGTTGCTCCTGCCGTGCCTAATTCTCCCTCATTAATTAGTGATGTGGCGGCAGCTGCTTTAATTGAGGCAAGAACCGGTAAACCTGCTTTAATACCGGTGAACTTAAATAATAATCACTGGACGGCTATTGCTATTAGGACAAAAGCGAGCGGTGATATCATGGTATTCTACAATGATTCGTTCGGTAGTAGCTTTGGCGGTACGACTAGCGAGAGCGGCAGGTACATAGAAGCTATTAAACAGCTTGCACCGAATGCCGAAATTATTGATCTGCAAGTAAATCAGCAAAATGACGGATCAAGTTGCGGCGCATTTACCGCCGAGAATCTAATAGCTCTTAGCGTGCTTGATCAGGCAAACCTAACTCCTGAGGCGGCAAGAGAGGCTCTTGCAGGCATTACCGACGCAAAAGCTATACGTATCCTGCAATTAAATAGTTTAGGTAGCCTATACAAAAAGATCATCGCCGGTGAAGATATAGCAAATAGCCGGCTTGCCAAGAGTAATATAGAGACCGCCACCGAGTCGGCTTTTAATGAAACGGCTAATCTGTCATCACTGCTTGCAAACCGTCTATCATATCTTCACTTAGCCGATAACCAAGGCACTGGAATATCTGCCGGTGATGAACCGCTAAATTACGGAGTATGGCTAGCGGGAAATATCGGCACCGGATTATTTAAAGGAAAAGATTCCGGTAAAATAAAACAACATTTAAGCGGAGCAACTATCGGTTTTGACGGCAAAATCGATGAAGATACGACTTTGGGTATAATGTTAAGTTCTAATCTCGGCAGCTTAAAACCAAAAGCTACTACTAATAATAGTCATACTAATTACTCTAATTTCTCTACGAACACTCGTTCTATAATCGGCTCTGTTTACGGAAGTATACAAGCGGATGAGCGTTTAGTATTAACCGGTAGTATCGCTTTCGGCAAACTTTACGGTAAGACTAAATATAAATCGTTCTTAAACGAGGATAACGGTTTTAAATTAAAAGGAGAGCTTTTTGGCGCAAATATCGGTGCTAATTATTATTTACCCATAGCTTCGCTAGTATTAGTGCCGAGCCTTACCGGCTCTTATGAGGGAGTAAAATTTGCGGCTATTAAACAAGGTAATTTAACTACCGGTAAAACCGGTATTCAAAAATTCTCTATTACTCCGGGCTTGTCTCTTGCGACTATATTTGAGTACGACGATTTTCAACTAATTCCGCAAGTTTCCGCTAGTTATAGCAACTCGCCGCTTATTAAATCAAAAAAACTTAACCTAAAGAATGCAAGCGGCAGAATTCTTTCTAACGACAAAATCTCCGTTGCTAAAGATTCATATAATTTGGGGGCAAGCCTGACTTTGGTTTCAAGCAGAATTGAAGCGAGCCTTGGATATGAGAGAGCAGGGCAAAGTAAATACTTAGGTAACACGGGTTATATTAAATTTAGAGTGAATATTTAATACGGAGAATAACGAATGGAAGTAGGTAAAAAGTGTACGAGTTTGAGCAAGCAACAAGGAGTTAATATCTTGCTAAGTATGGTTGCCGTTGCGCTATTAGCGATATCAGCGGCAAATTACGTCGATAATAGAAAGAGGATCGTAATAGAGGAAAAATTTATAACCGAAGCCTCATCTTTTATGGATATGCAAACGAAAAGACTAAAGAAAATTACCGCTAGGGAAGAATATTCCGACAAGCTCTTTATGACCGGACAATTCGACAGAGAGGCATCCGAGAGAATGACTATCCTTGCGGAATTTACCGGATATAAGTTCAAGGGCGAGCAAAACGAACTCGGCGAAGCGGAGGAAGAAGTATCGCAAAATAATAAAGATAGTAGGTAAAAAAAGGAGGTGCTTATGAGTCGTGCTATTGAAGAAATTAACGAATCTCTAACTCTAATATTTAATAAATTGGAGACTATAGAGTCTACGCTCAAGCATCAAGAAGAGGATATTAAAACATATACGGAGCAGAGTCCTAAGGACGAGGATTCTAACAAATTAATAATCGCGGGGCTAAAATCAACGAGAACTTCTTTCGAGTTGCTATGCGATGAAATAGAAGAAATACACTTACTGATAGCGGAATTATTTCAACATATAAAAAAGAAGAACGAGGGAGATAACCTATAATGATAACACCGTTAATCAACAATGATCATACAAATGAGTGCTGCTTTAGAAGGCTTTTCATCGTATGCGTAGTTAGTACTCTTACTTTAGCCGTAATAACGATATCGACTAACCGAGCTTTTGCTAAACAAGCGACCGTTAGCCGAGGGCTAGAGAAGCGACTAAACCTAGTAATCAAGCAAAATAACTTGCCTGAGCTAGCTAAGATTTTGGATCAAGGAGTAAACGTCGATACTAAGAACCGAGACGGACAAACATTGTTAATGATAGCGGGTGCTAATCCGGGATCGTTTTCGATAATGAAACTATTGCTAGAACGAGGAACAAATCCCAATGAACGTAATTCAAAAGGTAAT
>NZ_CP112935.1 GCF_034366785.1 Candidatus Trichorickettsia mobilis | reverse complement strand
ATCTTTTACCTTCTATTCCTTTTGCTTTTATATCTAGTATAGATAATTTATCTTTTTTAAAGCTCTTCGGGTTATAGGGATTAAGTAACGTTACTTCCGATACTTGATCATCAGCTCCTACGATTGAATTTATTAAAGAAATAAGTAGATCCTTGTTTTCTTCAACACCGAAGATTTTTTTGAAGGCTATATCTATTCTAGGAGAAATTCTTTCTGTCATTTGAAATGCAATATACTAATTATTGAAATTAATTATATAATTAGAGCAATTAATATACAAAACATTTACTCGATGGAAAAATGTATATTTTGTATATTAACGAAAATTAGACTTAAAATGAACAGTTATTTTGCCGAATTCTGTTCATTAAGTGATGTATTTTTTGGATATACTCAAAATGTTTATTTTTTTTGTTAGTAGCTAATCGCTTAAATCATACCCTAATAAAAAACATTTATTACATTTAAAATTAAAAATATATAAAAACGGCTCTTGTAAATCCCAATGTTCTCCACAAGAAGGACATTGTGAATAATTAGAGCGTGCGTATTTCCCTTTTCTAAACCATTCTGCCAATGGATAAAACACTTTCTTGCTTAAAACATTCTCTATCCTTTGTCTTATTTTTAGTCCTTCTATAGAAATATCACTATCCAAGTTTGCTTTTTGCTTAGCCATAATAGGTTCTAATTTCTTATAGCTAGAAATCCAAAGGCGATCAACCGCTGCATAATCATCTATCCAAAAAGTAAGATCTGCTGCAAGATGCGGATCCTCGTTGTTATTTAGCATATATGTCGGTAGATATTTTCCTTGATCGGTTCTTAATATTAACTGTGATTCATAATCTCTTAGAAGATTTGAATGATATAGAATTAAAAATTCTGCATTATCGATATTTTGTTCCATAATAATCTCATCGCTATCCGTAACATGTTTAGCTAGAATATTATAGCTGATTACTACTCCCATTTTTTCCAATTGCTCTTTTGCAACCAATCCGTACGGAGTTATGTTATTATCGGATAAAGCATTTTTATCTGGAATTGCGGCGTATTTAATAAAACCGGTCTCTGTTAAAAAAAATTCGGAAGGATTTAATGTGTTGCCGTATTTATATAGCGAACTTTCAAACTGCCACATCAAACTCCATACTCTATCTTTTTCCTCAGCAGTGAGCTGCTTATTTAGGTTAAATGATATTGTAACAAGGTATATATTTGACATAATTTATTTCTTTTTATGTTTTGAATATTCAAATTTGTTCCTTGCTTTTTGCCTCTGCTTTTTTTCTTTCAGTAAGTAAGAAAGCAGCCAATGAGTGTAACTGATTTGGATCAATTCGCATCAATTTGTTTTTACCAATCTTCTTATCTAGTATTGCCAGAGCTTCAAGTATAATATTGCCGCTACTTAAAGCGCTTTTTATATCTAATACATGAATATACTCCCAACAGCTCTTATAAAAATCCTGTCTGTTGATTTCTCCATAATCACACAAGTAATTTTTATATTTCAGATTTCGTTTTAAATATACTTGAGTTGATTTGAAGTTCTTCCAATTTTCTGGAGTGGAACGAAATCTATAAAAATTAAAATAAGCAACGGTACAAAAATTGGCTATTTTTTTCTTATCAAACATTATCCATGCATGTCCACAAGAGCAATTTCCATATCTTGTGCTATGCAATGATACTTTATTTTGCATAGAATCGACAAAATTAGCTTCAACAAGTTTTTTTAGTTTACTCCATAGCACTAGTATTTACCTTTGTTTTAAATTTTATTCCTTCAAAGATACGTTTAGCATTTCCTCTTTCTAATGTTTTATTATTTTTCCAATGATTTTCCTTCTTTAGTTCATTTAATTTTGTAACTTTAGCACTAAACAAAATTCTAATCCTCTTTAAAGCCAATTCTTTATTTGCATGCTGTGATCTTTCGTCTCTTGCAACTGTTCTAATTCCAGTTGGAATATGAATCGCTCTTACAGCGCTATCTGTTGTGTTAACATGTTGTCCTCCCGGTCCTCCTGCACGCATCGTTTCATATTTAACATCAGATTGCTTAATCTCGTATTCTAGTGATAAAGAGTCTATTATATTAACTCCAGCAAACCAATTTTTACGCTTCACATTTTTTCTAAGAGGACTGTTACAAATCCATAAAATAGTACCTTGCCAAGTTTGAATGTATGATTTTGCGTATTCTCCTTTAAAAGACATTATTACAGAACTATAGCTATTTCTTAAGACTCCATTAGTTGAATCAATTATCTTTGCAACAATTCCCTTATTTGCAGCATCTTTTGTAATAAACTCTACTAGTTTAAATACTAGTAATTCACATTCTCCAGGACCATTTCCAGACGTAATTTGTATGTAATGCTCTTTACTCATTCAGGTCTTCCCACTTTATATGTAATTATGGGTTTTAATATTGCTATTATTTTTATAAGACCAAATTCAACTAAATCTTTGATAATTGAATCAATTTTTTTATAAGCTTCCGGCGCTTCTTCAAAAAGTAAATTCTTATCTTCACAAATTACTCTACCACCAAGTGCAGTTTTGATTAAATCTTCTTTTTTATATTTAGTGAATTTTTGTCTAGCATCGCTACGTTTCCATTTACGACCTGCGCCATGAGCAAGTGAAAATAAATTATCTAGCTGATTACCGATCGGTTGTACTAAATAACTATAACTCCCTCTAGAACCAGGTATAACAACTGCTCCACAATTTGATGGAACAGCGCCTTTTCTATGGAGCCAATAATGTACTTTATCTATATTGATAGAATTAACAATATTGTGTTCAACATCTAAAATTTTTTGTCCTTTAGCTTTAATAAGATTTAGGAAGCGATATGATATTAGAGCGCGATTAGCTTTTGCCCATCTAACTGCATTATCATGTAAAGCAAGATACTGTTCTAAAGCTGCTGTACCTTCTAATAGACCTTGGACATTATTTTGATCGAGATAAGAATCAAATATATATTGTCCAAGTCTTCTTGACCCTGAATGTACCAAAAGCATCAAAAAACTTTTATCAAGTTTTAAATCAGAAAATAATTGATGATCAATTATTTTTTCAATTTCTTGCAGTTCTGCAAAATGGTTTCCATGACCAATTGTACCAAGAGAATTATCGAATAAAGTTGACTGAGCGCCAACGGCATTTAACCATTCATCTTTACCTTCTTGCCATTCGATTTCTAACCCATGTAAAAGCTTTATCCATTTATCAGGTTTTGCTTTGTGAGTTAGAATATCTGTCTGCCACAAACCTATTCCACAACCTATATCACTACCGATTAGATGCGGGTATATTATATCTTTACTTAGAAAAGCCGCTCCAACGGGGATACCATTGCCGGGATGTAAATCTGGTAAACCGACGGCAACGCATATTCCTTCTTTTTTTGCAACATTTTTAAGTTGAGATACCGCTTCGCTTTCTATCCATGTTTTTGACGAAGCAATTATTCTGACCGTAGCATGGTCAAAATTATTCAAATTAGTCATAATCCAAAATTATTTTAACTATTTATATTTTTAGAGGGAATATTCTGAAAATAAATACGAAGCGTGATTTGTATTTTAGACTAAGTCTAGTAAACAAATGAGATATAAGAACTAAAACAGTATAATAAGTGCTTAGTAAATGAAATGTCTTTAAAGCAAAAGTAACTCGCAAAAGCCGAACACATTTACGGAAATATGTTCAATCTTATCTCAGTTAAAAATAACTAAACAACTATCGTATTTTGATGTGATTTTTTGCATGTTGTGCTCCTTATTTAAGAGGCTTTTGCTGATTGTAACATATAGAGGTTTGTTTGTCAAATCAATGCCTAATTTTATGGTAAAAGCATCTAATTTATTTGTGTCGGTATTTCTACGAAATTCAACTTGGAGCTATTCATTATTTATAATCCTCTCGGTACCGTCAAGTTGTTTAGAACAGTTAAACGATGGTTAATAATCGTTTAACTGTTCTAAACAACTTGATGGTACCGGTTCATCATAAACCTCTAGATCGATAAATAGTCTATTATAAGCAGTCCTATAATAACGGTCTATTATAGATTATAAAAATCCTTGAAATAGACCAGATAGTGCCAGTCTACGTGAGGCATACTCATAATGA
Organism: Candidatus Trichorickettsia mobilis; assembly: GCF_034366785.1. NCBI lineage: Bacteria > Pseudomonadati > Pseudomonadota > Alphaproteobacteria > Rickettsiales > Rickettsiaceae > Candidatus Trichorickettsia > Candidatus Trichorickettsia mobilis. The sequence continues at coordinate 73,695 of NZ_CP112935.1, read as the reverse complement.
CATTAATACGTAGAAATGATATTATATGCTGCTGTTTAACATCCATGCGGCTTTACGGTGAAATGTTAAGCGCTCGATCATAAAATCAGCTACCACCTCATCTCCTGCCTTTTGAGCTATTTCAAGTGCTTGTTGTAAAGTTTTTTGTATTACTGTCTGATCAGCCGCTAATTCTTCAATCATCTGCTGTGCAGAGATATTTTCATCCCCGGATTTAATAGAAGTATTTTTTATATAAGCTTCAAACGTAGCCGGTGCTTTCTTACCTAAGCCCCTAATGAGTTCAGCCACCGTATCAATAGCTTTTGCAAGATCAATGTACTGCTCTTCGAATAATAAATGAAGTTCTCTAAAATTTGAGCCCTCAACATTCCAGTGATAGTTTTGAGTTTTTAAATACAGAGCATAATTATCAGCAAGTACGATCTTAAGCACTTCTACTACAGCTTCATCAGTCATAATACCTTCTTAGTCTTTAAGTTTCATAATTTCTTGGGGGGATAAGCCGGTAGACTCAGCAATTAGATCAATCGTTAATCCGGCTTTAAGTAGGTTTTTAGCAATAACTAAGGCTTTTTTTTCTTCGCCTCTAGCTTCGCCCAATTTAATACCGTCCTGCTTGCCTATTCTAATGCCGTCTAAGATACCGATCTCTATACCTTCCTCTTTCCATGCTTGTGCTAGACTAGTCATAAGTTCTGCTCCTTTTTCTTGATTTAAAGTATTAATTAACATTTTCTCTAACTCGATTTTATCATTTTTATCAATAGACGGCAAAGTGTAGTGTAAAATCAGCTTTATATAATCATAACCGATGCTAATCTTTGTTAACTCAGGTAGTATATCGGCAATTTCTTGCCACTTTTTAAGCAATTGTTTTTCATGTCTGTGTTTGAGAAAAAATTCTAGAATCCCTGACCATATTCTGGTTTTAAACTCTTCATCTGGAATATCGTGAACATTGACAATTTTGTGGTCTTCCGTCCAAAACTTCTTGGCAAGAATTCGGTTATTAAACAAGTCCCATAAATTACGAGGTGCATTATAACTCTTAGTGCCGTTATAAATGATCAGCGGATATATTATCGGTAAGTTCTCTGTCTTTTGATTCTCAAGTCTATACCGATCGCAAATATTGACCATATATTTAAATAAACGAAACGCCATAAAATGCTCAGGGGTACTCTGATGCTCAAGCAAAAGATAGATATAACCGTCATTATCATGAAATTTAACCGAAAACAAAACATCGGCAATACTCGTGCTAAGATCAGGTTCTACAAAACTTTCTTTCTCTAATTTAAGAGTGCTTGTATCTATAATTGCCAGCACTTCTTGAGGCAAATGAGCTTGCAGCAGTTCATAGGCGACTATCGGATTCTCTAGGCTCTTGCGGAATAATTGGTCATGTTTTGGTTTGTTAACAGACATAATAAAACTTGGGTAATATCACTAATATATCATAATAATTATATCTTACCAAACTCTTAAACGCCAGAGAATAAGATCTCTTTAGCTACCATCTCACCTTTTTTCATTTTATAAAGTGTAGCTAGCAGAACTTAAAAAACTAGTCAAGGCGAATTACTTAGTCGTGTCGACTAGTAATTGCCTACGCCTGCGGCTTGACAAGTTTATTTAAGCTCCGCTTTTGCATCTCAAGAAGAAAGCTGTGCTTTCTTAAGGGCAGGCTAGTAGAACTCCAGTAAACTCAATAACCAAGAGGTTGAAATGACTATAACAAAAGATCTTAAAAAACAAACTAGCAATAGCAAATTGTATGATAATAGCAAGGCAAAGTTTATCAGTTTTGAAGGAGGTGAGGGATGTGGGAAATCTACTCAATGTCAAATGCTTTTTGATTACCTGGAATCTCGTAACATCAAAGTAATACTAACTCGTGAGATTGGTGGAGTTGACACTGCGGAAGCTATCAGAAATATCGTTGTTAATCAGGAGTTACGTCCAATGTCAGAATTAATGCTGGTAATGGCCGCTAGATTTGAACATGTGAACAAATTAATATTGCCCAAATTACAAGATGGTTATTGGGTAATTTGTGATCGCTTTGTGGATTCCACAGCTTGCTATCAAGGCCTTGTTCAAGACATAAGCGCGGATAAAATATATCAACTACACCAACAACTAATATCAAGTCTGTTGCCTGATCTTACCTTTTTCATTGATATAAAAGCTTAAGTAGCATTGCGCCGAGCTTTAATCCGTAATGACGGTAATAAATTTGAAGCCAAGAATCTAGAGTTTCACCAGCAGGTTTCTCGAGGTTTTCATGCTTTAGCTAAACAATTCCCAGAGAGAATAGTGAAAATCAACGCCAACCATCTAAACTCGCATGAAGTACATCAAGCAGGTATTACAATCATTATCTTATAACTTGGGTGTTTAGCATGGTTATTTCTTCTCGGGGATATAGCCAAAAACAATCTTCTCAGGATTACGGTCTTTATCTGCCAGAACACCGGTGTTAACTAAAGATTTACCATATTTTTTGTTAAGTAAATCCATACCTTGGTGTAAGCGTTCTTGCTTTTTTAGTTGGGCTTGATTACTAAACATATCGTCAAAACTAAGTTGCGCTGGTTCTTTGCTTAATCCTGATAATACGATAACAATTTTTCTTATTGCAACTACAGAGTTATTACTAATCATTTGATCCCATTTAGCCAACATGAGCCTGCTAAACAAAGTGCTATCGTTGGAAGCTGGAATACGACAATATTCTTTGAAGCTTTTTCTTTCCAAAGTAGAGAAATATATACCAAGACCTGTAGCAAACAACCGGTCAGATCTTAGACGTTGAGTGGCTTGGAGTAATAGTTTAAGTGCAACTTCACGAGCTAGCTGTGGTGTGCGGCCTTCTGGGCTTAGTATTTTACTATGGCTAATACTTCTTTGTTCGCTTTCAAGATGAGGAAAATCTACGCCCCGTAATAGGTACCAGCATTTTTCACCGGCAATACTACCCCATATTGCTCGTAGTTGTCTTTTGTCTGCTGCATATAATGCTTCGATAGAGTTTATATTAGAAGCTGCCAATCGCTGAAATACCTTATGCCCAATACCGGGAATATCACGTAACTTCAGTGAGTAAAGCTTGTGAGGAAGGTCGACCGGATTAATAACTACCAGCCCATCCGGCTTTTGCATATCAGTGGCAACTTTGGCCAGAAAGCGGTTCGGCGCAATGCCGATAGAGCAATCAATATAGTCGCCGACATTTAATCGAATAGCATCTTTTATTTTTTGCGCGATAGCCAAGGCATTAGCTTCCTTAGTAAGGTCGCCGGTAAGTTTGCATGCACACTCATCAATTGAAAATACGTGATCAATGTGGAGCAGCTTTTCAACTTCGTTAAGAATACGATGATGATAATCTATATATTTTGTATGACTAGCTTCTACACAAATTAGTTCCGGACAAAGCCTTTTTGCTTCATAGATTTTAGTGCCGGTACGAATTCCTTTGGCCTTGGCTTCATAACTTGCTGCAATGGCGCAAGTAGCATCGGTCATCACCGGTAATACAACGATAGGTTTGTTACGTAATTCTGGATTTAACTGCTGTTCAATAGTAGCGAAGTAGCTATTAAGATCAAGGTAGAGCCAGCTTAGTTTCAACGCCTTGTCCAATATGAATGCCACCTCATTTTACCGAACTATTAAAGGTTACAAGCATCTTTTAATTTCTTGCCGGTTTTGAACTTTGGCTGTTTATAAGCCGGAATAGATAATGGCAAACCGGTGCTAGGATTACGTCCTTCTCTTGCTGCAACTTCAGCAACATAAAAATTACCAAACCCGGTCAATGCAACTTCCTGTCCTTCGCTTAAAGCGCCGGTTATAGCGTCTGTAAAAACATTGATTATTCTTTCAGCTTCAACTTTGGTACAATCTTGTCTATTTGCAATATAATCAATTAGCTCTGCCTTGTTCATAGATATCCTTAATAATAATTAACAGTTAAACATCGAGAGCATTTTATCTATGAAGTTAAAGCTTAGGTCAAGAGGAATATTATAAATCTATCCATAATTTTGATAGCCTCGAGTCTTTCGGCGTTTAATTATAGCATTTAAAGTAGCATCTACTTCTATCTGGTTATTACAAAAAGTTATTTTGTAACCACCTTGCTTGCTATTAATACTGCCCCAGGAACATGTATGGATCTACCCGATAATGCAAGAAAAAATATGATTAGCAACTAAGCAAATGCAGTCATGTATACGACCTATGAACTTTTAAACTTCAATATTTGCCATGGTCCTGATGGAACTCGCAACCTACAAACTAATCTCTATCAAATCAACGGCTTCTAAGAGCCATGTTCCTGGTCAGTTTTATTGCAGGTTTAAGGTTTGTCTTAATTTACCATCAATATTTTATATTTCTCGCATATTCCAAGGTTGGAATTTCTAAATTATTACCTCTTTAACTCTTGATTTTAAATTTTAAGTACATACTCTTTGTTCATTATATTCCTTACCAGTAGTCAGTATTGCAAAAACTATTCTGGCTAATTTGTTCGCTATAGCTACAACAGTAATATTTTGATTCTTTTTTTCTAATAGTTTAAAAATCCATTCACTAAACCTACTCAATTTCTTTCCATTATCTTGGTATCTTAATTTAGCATTAAGTAAAGACCTTGCTCCTTGAATTAATAGCATACGTATATATACGTCACCTCTTTTGCTAATCCCGAGTAACCTTTCTTTACCTCCGCTAGAATTTTGCTGTGGTACTAATCCTAACCAAGCAGATAACTCTTGCATTTTTAAAATAACTAGCATTTCCAATTGAAGCTATTAGTACGCTGCCTGTTATGAATCCTATGCCTGGTATTGTTTGTAATTTCTGATAAAGATTACATTGATTTACCAGTATTTTTAACCTTTTTTCTATCTTTTGAATCTTAATATCATTATCTAAAAACTCATCCTTTAGGTCATTAAACGTTTCATGACCTATGGCGCTTAATGTTTGACTGTCTAAGATTTTATTTAACTCAGGTATAACTTTATTTATTCCCTGTGGAATAATAAACCCAAACTCAAGTAATAATCATCTAATTTCATTGCTAAGTGCTGTACGATTCTTCATTAATCTCTGTCTTACTCTATGTATAGATAAAATATCTTGCTGATCCCCGGATTTTACTGGAATAAATCTCATGTTTGGTCTTGATACCGCTTCACAAATAGCCTCTGCATCTGCTGCATCATTTTTGTTTGTTTTTATATATGGCTTGACAAATTGTGGAGCAATTAATTTTACCTCGTGACCTAATTTTGTTATTTCTCTAGCCCAATAATTAGAACTACCGCAAGCTTCCAAGCCTATTAGACATTTAGGTAAATTGGATAAAAAGATTAATACTTGATCTCTTATCAACCTTTTCCTAAGTACAGTTTTACCATATTCGTTGACTCCATGTATTTAGCTGGTAGAGCGACTAGTTTCCTATGCCGCCCCCCATTTAGAACCACATCATGCCCTATTAAGGCAATGGGCTCAAGATATCATCCTTCACATAGTCTTTATCTTTTATAAGATTTGATGGTATATTTTTACTTTTGGTAACGGGTTACGCTCGGTAAACAGCTTAAACTTATCCCAAGTAAATGATTTTCTCTGACTGCGACGATTTAGCCATTTGAATAATATTCTAACTGCTTGATATACAAAAACTCTTACCGCTTTATAGTTAAAACTTACACCATAATACTGGATATGCCCTCTTAACTTGCTGCAAAAGCTCTGCCATATAACAGTTAGTTTATTACTGTTTCTAATGTCTTTACACCAGTCCTTAACTCTCTTTAGTTTAGTACTTATCCGTTTACCGCAACTCTTTACCTTAGGTATTATGTTACCTTTCCTAGACTTGCCAAGGTAGAAGGTAAAACCCAGAAAATCAAATGCTTCTTGCTTTGCACCTTGACTTAACCCTTTCTTCGAAAATCTTACCAACTTGGTCTTTTCCTCATTAAGTTTAAGGTTATATTTCTCGAGGCGCTTTGCTAAAGCTGTTTTAATTCTATTTGCGTCCTCCTTATACCTACAACACATGACCGCATCGTCCCCATAACGAAACAGTGTTACAGTTCCTTTGCAATGCTGCTTTACTACTTCCTCAAACCATTGATCCAGAACATAATGGGCGAAGACGTTTGCAAGTATTGGACTAGCACAACTACCTTGTACTATCCCTTCTTCTTGAATAGTCAGCTCTCCTTCAGATAATATTCCTGCTTTAAACATGCGGACTATGTATCTTATCAGCTTCTTATCGTGAATCTTTTCTTGCAACATTTTCGTTAATATGCTTCTATCAATGGTACCAAAGAAATTGGCTAAGTCTATATCCAGTACGTTCTCAACTTCATTTTTATCAAGATGTTGCCTAAGTGCTCTCAAAGCATCATGACACCCCATTCCTACTCTGAATCCATAAGAACATTTTAAGAATATTGGTTCATAAATACTTTCAAGTGTTTTCTGCATCATTTTCTGACAAATCTTATCTTCAAAATTGCTAATTCCTAAAGTACGGTATTTACCTGGCTTGCCTTCTTTTGGTATTTTCACTTCCAGAACGTTACCTGGTATATAAATCATATTCTTTAGTTTATTAACTAATTCTTTGATATTTTCTGTGAGCTTCGATCCGTACTTAGCCTTATTCACTCTATCTACTCCCACGGCTTTATTTGCATCTAGCTCGTGATAGCAGACTGTAAGTGCATCTTCATTGAACAAATGCATGAGATTGTTAAAGCTCTTGCCTTTATCCTGTGAAGACAACCATGCTATTCTCTTCAATTTTGTTTCTGTTATTATTTGATAATCTGTTGTTATCATAACATTTCCTTTTAGAGATCGATTTTACCCACGGGCCTTTCCTCCATCGACATTACTCGACTTCTTAGGTACTATGCCCGATCTGACTTCCTGTATTTCTTTTCAGCTTCCTTGCTATTATACTTGTCAGCTAATACTGCCGTTTCAAGCAGGAAATACAGGATCTCCCACGTTCCTAAATAAACTTTTATTACATGCCATGCTCTTAGACCCCGAAGACCTCCACTACAACTGCCTATTTACGTTGCTTGTGATGTTGCATTCCTGATTTTTCACTCAGTCTGCGATCTTATAAATTAAAGTTAACGAGGCTCAATAACTTCAGCCCTTCGGCTTACGGCCTATAATATTTCTGTCTACGCTTAGTTAGTTTTGTTACCAAAACTAACCCAAGACTCGATATATAGTGTGCTAGGTCGGCACTTCTATGACTGTTCCTTCCTCAGCTAGTTTATTTACGCTTCGTGGCGCACGAAAAATTCTTTTTGCTATATCTATACCTATTGTGGTAGTAATCTCTGTCATATGGGTCTCCTTTTTTGTATATGATTTATTTCATATTCTGGAACTATAACATCTGTTATTGATTCCGTATACATGATAGGTCCATACCATTATTTGAGCCGCTCCTTTGCATTTGCAGCTAAATCGCCTTGAGCGGCAAATGTTTCTAAAGCGGCTTTGATCGTAATGTGACCGGTTACTTTATCAAACTTCTCTCTAGCCGTTTGCTCTGAAAACATCGAAGCCGGAACTGTAAGCACTATCGCCGGAACTGCTTTAATACCAAACTGAGCGAACGCTTCATCATCTATTTGCATTGCTACCGGGTATTGTTCATCGGATATATCCATCACTAAATCGATGAGCTTGCGAAAACTCCCCTGCTGCAAGCCACGAAAGACTAGCACTCCGTTATAACGATACGCTTCTCTGACGTAGGATTTAAGCGACTCCCTTGACATTGAGCTAGATACGAATATTTGTAATAGCGGTCTTGGTTTTAATACCGATTCCCTTAAATCTTGATCAAAATCTTTATCTCCCATACTATTCTTAAAGTTTTCCATGACCATTTTATAATCACGCTCGGCAATGCCTTTTGCCCAATCAAGATCAGATTCTTCGGCCAAAGTAGTATTTGCAATCAAAGTGCAATATATTAACATCAAAAGGCGCAACAATTTCGTTTCCTCCATATTACATAACTCCAATCCTGACCGTCCCAAGGGTATTCCCTGAAAGAACTATAGGCCATATCCGATAAACCCAGAGGCCAACAACCGATTACTCCTTTTGTAGATTTCGGATAGACCATCTGTAATTTGTACTGGCTTTTCTTAATTTTAAGAGCGGTTTGTTTCTTACAGATTTTGCCGTTAATACTGGCATCCGTTGTACTGGTGCTTTTAGCTAGCCCGACGCGGTGCATTTTTGCTAATATTCTAGCAGTAAGTAGACTAGAGTTTTGAACTCCGCCGACATGATCGGCATTAGCTCCTGAAAAAGGATAAATATTACCCCAGCAACCGCTGCACCAAAAAAGCTCGTCTCTAGGCATATCTACCGTTGCTGCTACGCAGTCAAGTACGCACGCCGCTTGCGCTAGAGGATTGCCGAACAAAAAGGCTTCAGGATTTAGTAATGTCTGTAGCTTTTCGTCATTCCACATAGGGTCTAACTCAGACAAATAAGCTACATCAAAAGTTGCTTGCTCTAAGCAAATAAGATCGGTGATTAATTCTAGCCAATATATAAGGGGATACACGTAATAATGCAGATGATAGAAGCTATTATGCGCCATTCTATCGCCGTGTGATCTGTTGTAAGTACCCATGCCGGTCACATTATCCGAACCAAGGTCAATACCGAGACCTACCATGCAATATTTGCTCCTAGTAACATCTATCATCCTCGCCGGCTCCCAAAAACCTAGGCTAATACCGGGAATAGGAATAGGTTGACCGCCTTTACTACAAGCACAGAGGGGAGAGACAGGATTCTTAGTGTCTCTTTTAACCGGCGACATACCGCCGCCTACTTTAATCATCTGACCGATAGAAATCGGCAGTAAACATGACCAACAAATGTCCGTAATAGGATTGACGAATCTGCTCTGACAGGATACACTGCCAAATACTGATGTCTGTATAATAATAGATATTATTAATACTATTACATATCGGTATAAGTCTTGTAGCCGGGTTTGTTTCATTTTTTACTATTACTTAACCTCATAACCGTTTAGAATAATTTAATTTCTTCTATCTTAAGCCTTAATCCCTTTTGCTGCACTATCGCCGGACTTGCTTTAATGTCGAATTTGTGTGTCAGCTCTCCGTTTTGGTCAAAATAGACCTTATCTTCATGCCGGGTACCAAGCTCGTCCTTTAGTTTAAATACACTCCCTGCCACTAAAATAATTCTATCTTCTATCGGTTCTTTTTGATCGGCTAGGTTGTTACTTATGTCGAGATTACTTGCGGCTAATTGCGCTTTTAGCCATTTTATTTGAGCAAGTTCTCTGCTATCGATAAAAAATAATCTCCTATTTAAATCCATATGTTCTAAAGGATTTACTTTTGTACCTGCCTTGTGTAATATTCTCCCGCAAGGTAAAACCGCATCCTCTTCTAGTGTATAGGTAGGGTCGAAATAAAAAACTCTGCTGCTAAACGCGGGTAGCAACCCTTCAACCGCTCTAGGATTGAGAGCTCGATCTTTAACAATAGCGGTCATTTTTTCTTGCTCTTTTTTCATATCAACTTTCTGCAATCTTTCATCTATCATTCGTAAAAACGGTTGCTCAATTATTTGATAAGTATGACCCTTTGTACCGAGATCTTTTGCAAAAGCCTGCAACGTTACTAGAATCACCGTGCATAAAATTATTAACCGATTATTTTTTATCATGTTTCTATCTTCATTTTCTTTCTAGCGATTGCTTTAAATTCTTAATAATCTCCTCATGTACTTCTTTTGAAATAGAACGCACGTTGCGGCCGTATATTTTACTATCGGTAAGTAATACTAAACCACCTTCTTTACTCATCCGGTTTTGCGCCTGTTCTATATATTTAATAGCCATTTCCGGTTTACCCAAAAATAATTGCTTGTCGCTAGCGGGATTATTTGCAATTCTTGCCTTCTCGATATTCAGTATCTCTGCTTGCGAGATATACAGAACTTGCATGTTTTTAACGGCATATCTGCTACCGACAAAAAAGAATATGCTTAGCAGCGCGATAAAAGAGATGAATATCAATAACATTATTTTTCTATTTTTTTGCATTAGCTTTTGCCTTAATCAAATTGTCAATTGCTTGTTCCATAGGTATGCCGGCAGCTTCTTGATTGTTCAAAAAGTTAAAGTCATTGCTTTCCGTTGAAAATACCGCCGCACTAAAGGGGTCTAATATTAACCTACCGACAACGTCAATTCCCGATGAAGAGAGTAGCATTTCAGAATATTTTCCGTTCTCGAATAATAAGGACTTAAGTAGCGGTACTTTTTCTTTAAATTCAGAGTGCAATTCAAAATCGGCAAGAGAATTAGGCGGCAATATTATTTTCCAAGCACTATTTTCAAAAATAGCTCTGCGGTGATTATTATTATTCTGAGTCTCTCCGGCAGTTTGCAAGTCGGCAAAACACTGGGTACAAACAACTAAGCTTCCGCCGTAACGCCGTAAGTTTCTAGCAATAGCCGCTAAGAACCCGGCGCAATGCTCTAGTAGCATCCATGCTTCATCAACGATAATCATGAATTTCTGTGATCTATCACCGGTTAAGAATTGACTGGTTATTTGCATCAGCAGCGTCTGCAGGATGATAGCTATGAGCTTTGGTTGATCTTTAACATGCTCAAACTCAAAAATAGTAATAGATTTATTAAAGTTGGCAGGTTTCTCGCCTGAGAAATATTTACCGAATACTCCCTCTCTAGTGTAAGAAAATAGACTAGTTGCAAATTGCTCTAATAATTCCGATTTAGATTCTTTTAAAAAAGCAACAAAACCTTGCAAGTCTAGTTTAAAGTTGCTCGAGATTACCGCATCTTTAAGAGCTTTTTCTAAACTCGCCGTTTCAAATTCACCTTCCGCTCCGCACATAATGCTAAGTAACTCCTTAGCGCAGACTACTAATTGGTTAAACTCGGTCTCAATCATATTAGGCTTTAGACCGACAAAAGGATTAATGGTAAAACTAGATAATACTCCAAACTCTATAATCTCACCGCCGAGTAGCTTAGCAAGCGGTGCATAGCTAGCTCCGATATCAAGAATGAACATTCTGGTATTAGCTGCAAGCATCGTATCGGCAAGACATTGCAAGAATACCGATTTACCGACCCCGCTTGGCCCGACTACGTTAATGTTGAAATTACCCGCTCCTATTCTATGGTAGGGATTCCAGTTAAATAATTGACCGCGCCTACCGATAAAAGGTACTCCCGATAACGGCACGCCGTACCATTCTGCGTGGATCGGCAGTTTTGCTACTACCTCTGACGACAATACCGGTTGTACCAATTTTTTAAGCTTCAGTTCCGACCAGAAATTAGCCGCGTGCATAGGTAAAACCCCGAGTATTGCCTCTAAATGAAAATAATCTAAACTGCTTAAGTAAAAGTCTTGCCCATTATATTGAGTAATGATTTCTGCACATACATCGTCTATATTATCCTCTTTTGCGCTTGCAACTAAAATCCATGAATCACTTAAGATGTTATCTTCGGTGGCTAAACGTCTGATAATCTCCCTCCACTCTGAGGCTTCGGCATGAAGAGCCTTGTCATGGCGAGCGTAAGGACGCTCTGCCGCGTCTATTATTCTTTTTCCACGAGCCGTAAAAGCTTTTTTACTTTTGTGGTCGTTGCTAATCGTATAACTAATTAAAAACCTTGCCGGCAGCGGAGATTTTTCAGAATTACCTAGTAAATTAATGTTTTGTAATAATGACCAGAATGTAGGCATACCTGTAACGCTAAATGCTCGGTGGGCAACATCGGTCTTAGTATTAACAAAGCTACGTTTTTTGCTCTGGTAATAATTGCCGCTAGACAAACATTGATTATTAATTAAATCCAGCGGCGCGGTAGATTTGTAGTTCGCACGTATGCCGGGTTCAAACTCAAGTATTTCCCTGCAAATTCTGATTAAAGTTTCAGTATTACCGATTCTCGGTTGCAATTTTAAACTACCGAGTTTACTCATTAATGTTTTGCGAAAGTTTTGCAAATCCGCCAACGACGCTTCATTGCAATTTCTGTAAATAGTGCTATAGGACACAAAGAGCTTAAAGACTCTCGGTAAACGCTTACCGCTACTATAGAAATCCGCGGCCTTCTTGCGCAAATATTCTTGTCTCTCCTTGGTCATTCTTTGCAAGATAGGATCAGGAGCGGTGCGCCCGTTACCCCAAAACCTCAAAAAATCCTCAATATCGGAGCTTGCCAACAAGAAAAACTGCAAAAAGCCGCCGGCAGGTAGCTCTTTAGCAAAAAACTGATTAAGGTTTTTTACCACCGAATCGTTAACACCGACTAATGGACAAATCTCTAATAAAAAACCTGCCGCAGAGTTTGCTAGCAAAAAGCTCTCGGTTTTTGGATCAAAATATCTGTAACTTAAATAATCTTTTAAGCTTTCAGCCCCGTTTAGATTATTTTCAAATAATGCCTTCTTTGATCGCTCAAAAGTCTCGCAATCGGTTCGCTCAAAACCGATTATGCTAGCCGCTTTATTTGCAAAATCCTCATAAAGATTTTTCATTTATTTTTACTCGCTTAAAAATGTAAATTGTGGTCATCGTCTAAACTCTCCTCCGGTTCGTCTTGGTAGTTAACCGCTCTATCTTGCTGTTTTAGCTTAAGAATCTCGTTAGCATTCCTTGAAGAGCAAGTTTTACCGCGACATTTTTTATCCTTATTTTTATCTTTATAAGCCTCCTCGATTTGTCCCGAATCAATTTGCTTGTCAACCTCATGCAGCATAGTGCAGCCGAGTCCTCTAGCATCACCGCACTTGAACTTAGCGGGATAGGTTGAACAAGATGCAATACTCAAGCTAGCCATTAGCATTATCATTGTTTGGCCTAATCTTTTTGTTATACTCATTGCCCCGTCCTCTCCGCATTAATTACTTCCTCAATATCAACTGAGCCGATCTCAACCGACTTAGTAAAGACTACGTCTACTTTTGTACCGCCCGGTACTAAAATGACGGGAGAGATATTCTCGGCTAACCTAATATGGTAATCCGCTAATTTTTCGGCAGCAGAGCTTGTGCCGCTAAGTAGACCGTCTTTCGCCACATCCTTCATGCCCTGCTTTTTAGTACTAACTGCGCCGAGAGCAGTAATCTCAAGTCCGTTTTGTCCCTTAGCGGTATTGCTAAATCCGCTAAGCACGCCGCCTATAACGGCATTTTTTAAATGTTTGTCGGACATCGAAACTACAGAACCGCGAATGCCGTTTGCTCCGTCATCTCCGTATATAACACCCGATACTTTCGTACTAATAATAAGACAGGCCTCTTTATCCTCGCAAACAAGCTCTTCGGCTCTGATAATCGCCCTCTCCGATGATATATCGCCGTAAGAACTCGCAAGTAGTCGGCAATTAGCTATATCAACGGCAAAATCTTTAGGTAGATTGCCTCTACTGGTTAGTTTGATTATTACGGGTATCGGTGAGGTGGCAGAATTGACCGAAGTAGAAACAGCAATACCCCCTAGCAAATGACCGCTGACATAGCTTGTTGCCGGAATATAATTAAAGGAAGATACCGGCGGTTTGGTAACGAGTTTGGTATTTATTGCGGTTATGCCAAGCTCTGCCGCTAACCTCTCGTTACCGTTTTCAGGGGTAAGCGAAGCTATATCCTGCTGAATATTCTGATTATCTACTTTTAAACGATCTATCTCGTTTAAAGCATAAGAAAGACGTGATTTTAGCTCATCAAGCTCAGTATTTACTTCTTCCTTGCTAGCTTCTTGGCTTTTAGCAACGGCGTTTTTCAATAATTCAATTTGCTGCTGCCTTGTTTTACCTTCCGTTTCAATCGATTCCTCGAGGAAGTTCTGCCATTTAATGTCCGCCTTAGTTGCGTCCGTTCCAAGCTCTATCTTTGTATGTTTTGCGGCAATAATGCTATCATCGGTAATATTTCCGTCATCTAAACCGTTTTTAGGTTTATCGTTTGACGCTATAAATAATAACAATACGATAAAGCTAATTATTACTAGAACCGCCACTAATCCTAAGTTAAACCATTTTTTTAAAGTGATTTCTTTTTTACTTAGAGGTTTGTCCGTACCGATAAAATAGCCGTTTATTTTTTCCAGTAAGTTTTCAAAGTATTTTTTTAAATCTCCCATTATTTCCCCGCCACTTTCTGTACTACCAGTACGGTTATTGTTGTCGATGGTTCAATAGTCGATAAGTTTGGATAGAAGCTTTTGACGTTGTCAAAGCTCCTTGCAAAAATAGATACATCTAAGGTAATCGGATTTTTAGTCGGATTTGTAATTTCAAATACTCCGCCGGCCAGATTTTTATATTTATAAATCTTGCTCTGCTCCACTTTCAAGATGCCGATACTCTTAAGTTTTTGTTGTTTGGTGTTTTGTACGTAAAACTTACCTTGCACATTATCTTTCATTGCCCTTAGCATCTCTGCTATATCGCTTTTCTCTATACGCTCTAATTTCAAGTTGGTTTTGCCGTCTATAATAATCGATTTTCCTTTTATATCCGATACTTGTAGCTCTAAATCCTGAGTGATGCCGGCATTATTTCTGATGCTAATTTCTACGTTTTCACCGATCGTGATAAGCGGCATAAAATATATATTCGTGCCGTCCTCATCGTATTTAAGACGAAATTTACTATCATCTCCCGTCACTTGCGTGATTTTATAAGGCGGATTAGATATACGGTTTAAACCGGATTTAGATATTTTTATCTGTAGCGGCTCATTAGGTTGAGCTTGATAAGTTTCACCGCTTGCAATATGTGCATAGAGAAAAAGACCGGAGTATATTATTTGTTTTAATATTTTATGCGTAGCTTTATCCATATTCAAACACCAGCTTCCGTTGATTTATCTTGTTCTTCGTCTTTATTCTTATCATTGCTCTCTTTGGCTTTCGGTTTAACTTGGGTAAATTCCTTTAATTTTAAATGGCCGCCTACATAGTCAAAAGACAGCAAATATTTAAGCGTGTTTTGCTCAAAACCCCTCTTGCCGAAAGTACTAGTCAGCAAGCCCTCTATAACGACCTGTAGGTTTTTAGCATCTACCTGAATTTGTTTCGGCGCAAAGAACGTTGATAAGCCGAATTTCTTATGCTCGTCTTCTCTACCGGCAAAATAGCTTTGCAACGATTTAAGGCTTTGTTCGGATCTTGTACTTGTATTTTTTAGGATAATATTTTTCTTGAGGGAAATAGTATCGGCGGTTAAATCAAGCAGTGCAGAGGCAAAAAGTAATGCGGTTTCTTCTAGGTAACTTTGTGAAACGATTGACCCTTCAACCGCCAAATCTTTAGTAATACCTGGCACCATGATAATACGCTCGGTGGTACTAGATATTTTGGCAACCAACAGAAAATTGCTAATTACGGCAAGTAAGGTGCAGCCGGCAAAAAAGTTGCGCTGGCGTATTATGCTAATGTTTTGCAACCGATCTTCAGTATTGACTTCCATTTATGTTCCTTTAAAAAAAATTCTTCACTGACGAGCTAGGTAATTGTGTTTTTGATAATTTCGGGAAATACCAATGTATTAAACGCTGCGCCTTACCGTCATGTAATGCCTTGGATAAAAAATCACCAACAAAATAGCCTGGAATAGCCCCGCCTACGCTCCACATAAAGCCGAAAAACATCATTGACACAAGGCAGCCGACCAGTCCGCAAATAACTCCGAGCAGGGGCATGCCGTAAATTTTTACTTCCGCCCGCAGCGGTTGCCAAATTCTTGTTTGCATAAGACAAACCTAACCTAAATGTAAAACCGTTTGCGCCAGCTTTACCGCAGCAGCAGTACCTAAAGCACCGACACCGAAAGCTATGCCTTTTTGATACATATCCTGACCTCTTACTAAAAAAGTAGTAGCACCGCCGACTGCAAAAGCGATAAAGCCCAAATTTTCATTAACTAACGTATATATCGGCACTATCAAATTTGCTTTAATATCTGCAACTTTAAACCAATCTGCTTGTGCTGGTGCAATAAAGCCGACTATGCAAATAGTGCCGATATATAAAGCAAGTCCGAGATTTCTTGTTAAAAACCTAGATGGTTTTGTCCGTGTTTGTAGTTTTGTCATTGTTACTCTCTTATATTTAAGTTTAATTACTTACCGATTTTTTCTTTCAGATACTCAACATTTACACACGGATATCTATATTCTTTGGTCTAATGAGCGGTGTTTTAGGGTTAATCACTCCTTAACTAAGCTCGGAATTTATAACAGGCGGGTCAGAGTGTTTTTCCATTCGATAAAGAAATAAAAAATAGAAAACCATAAACACTACCGCTAGAACGATAAAAAACAGGTTTGCTTTCATTCTCGCTCCCCTTTAAATAGAGCTACGGTTAGTTGATGCAGCTCATCGATTTCATCTCGCAATAACTCGAAAGAGGTTCTAGTAGATTTTAGCCCCGCTATTAGCAAATCATTTGACTCTAAACTTGCAGAACTCTGCTCGATGTATGCCTTAATATCTTCTTCTTGTTGTTCTAGCTTAGAATCTATAGCCTCCAGCTTGTTTAATATAAGACTTAGGGATTCTTTGATCTCGCTCGTTGCATGGTTCACAATAATTACCTCTAAATAATAAAACCTATTTATATAAAGTGGATATTTGTACTATATAATAAGTTGTGCTATAGTAACTAAATATAAATTACTTGTAAAGAACTATTTTTATCTATATAATATACGTTATAACTTACTAAATATAATTATATAGCAGCGATGTTTAAAAATGAGTTTGTGGATTGATTTTTAAATGAGGTGATGTAATATGTGGCTACTAAACTAATCTTAAATTAAGTTATATATGGCCAGTTTACAGTTAAAGCTTTCAGAGTTAATGACCCAAAAAAATGTGACTATTTCAGATATTGAAAAAACAACGGGATTAAATAAAAACACTATTAATAGTATTTTGACAGGTGCATCAAAAAATCCTACCGCTAATACTCTGCGCGCTATTGCTAAGGCTTTAGATGTTTCTTTAGAATTTATCTTGTCTGATGAAGAAATGAATATTGACGGTTTAAATAAAGATCAAATGAAGATATTTAGTGAGGTGACGTCTGCTACTATTAATATTATTATAGATAAAGAGTTAAGTTTTACGATTGATAAATTAAATGCTCTAATCAAAGAAATATATCAGTATTCCGTTAAAATTAATCCACCGTATATTGATGACAGATTTATTAATTGGATCGTGGATAAACATAATAAATCTTAGTTTTCTTTAGCCCACAAATCCATATCATACTGCTTGCAATATTTAAACATAGCAATAGTATTAGGATGGTCTATACCAAATTCTTTAACTTGCGGCTTACCGAATATTTTATAATTATACAAGTCCTTTGCTTTACAAGCCGCTTTAGCTCCTTGTGTATATAAATAGCTCACATGAGCGACATTCTTACTTCTGTCTCTATATAAATAAAAATATATGACTTGAGCTTTTTTATAAGATTCTATTGCCTGTTTAAGATTATCTTTTGCAAAGAGAATATCGCCTTGTACCACATAACTAGCGGCTAAGTCAGTATCTTCAGAGTAATCAGCTTCTTTTGGATTCCTCCGCTCATCGGCTAAAAATATTGCTGTAGCTTTTGTAACATGATTTAGAGCTTTATCTGTCTCTCCTAGCCCCAACTCACTTCTTGCCATTTGTGTATAAATACGACCGAATACCTCGTGGTCTTCTCTTTTTACCGGCTTATGCATTTCATATAATTGTTGAGCTTGCGTATATGCTTCATGATATTTACCTAACCAATTAAGCGCTTCGGTTCTTAACATATAAGTTACGGTCATAAATAAATCATTAGGTGACAATCCATACTTTATTGAGCACTCTTTATCTTTATCGGAATGTTCGAGAGCTTCTATATATTTACCTTGCATGAGATACATCACTGATTTAGCATAATATAATACCGCTATATCTGCTTCATCTACACCTTGACTAAGTAATTTTTCCATTTTATCAATAGCAACTTTTGCTGATTCAATATTTCCTAATAAAGATTGTGTCTCTGCTACATGAGAAGTAAGATTATATTTTAAATTAATACGTTCGTTTAATCCATCAAGTATTTCTAATGCTCTAGTAAAATACCCTATCGCTACTTCGAAGTGAGCTAGAATAACCTGATTATAAACTCCTATTAAACCTAAATAGGCCGCATAATTTCCCTTATGAGCTTTGCTCATGAGAAGTAAATTAAATTTGCTATTTTTTTCTTGTTCTTCAAACCAGTCTATAAATTGCTCGCAACCATATTTGTTTTGCGTGTTTACATACACTACTAAAAGATTTTTTCTTAATTCCATTACGGAATATATATCAATTTTATATTTTTCTGCATTTCTTAAAATAATTTCTAAATTTTCGGGGATAGTGCTTTCCGTTCTTAAAATATGTCCGTTTTGAGTTCCTGCTCCTTTAGTAGAACTATTGATTTTTAAAACAATATCTTCTAATAATGCTTTATTATTTTCCTGATTTATTTCTAATATTTTTTGCGCTATTATGTCGTGCATCTCAAAAATAGGATTATCCTCATTAGCGTTTACATTAACAATCAACATAAATTTAGATAATTGATAAATATCATCTTCAATAGTGCTAGGATCATCGGTAACTAGCCCTAGCAATTGTTTTGAAAATCTTTGATTATTGATCAAAGCGATTTTTCCCAATAATTTAACGGCACTAGGTTTTAATTCTTTAATAGCTAACGTAATATTTAATTTGATCTTATCTGCCGATTGATAAATTTTCTTTTTATACTCTTCTTTATTTAATCCTTTAATTTTATTTAATAATTGCGCTCCTTGAACTATGAGTACAGGATAACCGCTAAAAGCTTTTGCTAAAAAATCAACATCATCTTTATCTTTACTTTCTAGTAAATTGCTAGCCAAGATAATTGCATCTTCGTTGTTAAAAGTAGTCATTTCTATAGGATGAGGTAATATTTCACTATCTTGTGAGCAAAATATTACATTTCCGTTATTCTCCCAATCCATTATATCTTGAACTTTTTTATTTTCATTAATCTTTAGATTATCAAATACTAGTAACCACTTATCTTGATGAGATAAGTAATCCATTACTTCTTTTTTAGCTAGCTCAGCGTCTTCCGATATATTAGCTTTACTATTCTTATTAAGCTGTTTAGCCAGTTTTACAAATTCTTGGTTTAAATTAAGATTACAATCAACAAACCATATCAAATTATATTTCTCTTTGTTTTCATAGGCGTATATTCTGACAAGTTGAGTTTTACCTATACCGCTAGTACCGACTATACTTACTTTTCTATATTTGCTTAAACTACTATTAAGAGAGTTAAGTTGTTTAACATGATCCACAAAATAACTAACCGGTATAATCAAATTAGATATTTGTCCGTTAGCAAATGAATTATTATGCATAATTAGTAATATTATTGTTACTAGGAATTTAATCATTTCTTCTTCTCGGTAAAAGATGATAGAAAAATTACATTATTTTCTGCTGTCATTTGCTGATTATTTTTCTGTTTTGTTTGCAAAATCTCTATAATGTTAAACTCATCATAACTTAGATTACAGTCAAATCCGTTAATTCTGAGTATGTTAAAGACTTGATTTATATTCAACAAAAAAGGATTAGCATGTGTCTTAAAAAAATAATTCGACATTTTTAACAGTTCTTTTTCTTTGGTGATAGGAAAACCGTCATACTCAAAACGTAGTCGTATAACTCTTTCTATATTATCGATAACTAATCTGATACTATGTTTAGCGATAGGCGATTGCTTATTTATTACAAAAATTAAGTAACTAATTAAGCTATAAATAATTTGGTGTAACGAAGCTTTAGAAGCAAAATAAACCTCTTTTACTTTGCTTGTGATTTTTACCGATATATTTTCGTCTTCCTGATTAAATCTATCATTAAATAAGTCAATTAATTGCGCAACATTAATTTCCTCTATTTTATTTTCTTGATACAAGATTATAGAGCAAGGTATTTTATCACCGGAATTTTTTAACCTGCAATCCTTGATCGCATTCTCCTGACTATCACAATCATCATCAACTAAAGCTAGTTTATTAGCTTCCAAAGCAAGTAAACAATTAATTTCTAAATCTTTTTGTTTGTTAAAATTAAGATTCCAAATTTTATTCATTAAGGAATCCTTACATCCTTTTAATTCTTCACCGTGATTAAATTTAAGTTGATCTAATTCTTCTTTATATTTGTTTTGATACTGTAACGTATATTCTTTATTAAAGCTCTTAAACAAAATCTTAGACAAAACATATAATATCAAAATATTAACTAGAGCAAATAAAGTTACTATCCAAAGTGGTTTTTTAATATCTGCTTCTACTTTATTCCAGTATAATTTATCAATTGCAAGGCTAATACTAAACTGATTACGGTCATTAAGATGGTAGATTTTTTCTATTTGATAATTCTGGATTTTAATATTTGAATAAAGAAATTTTTTATTTAATTCTATTTTGTAGTAAATGAACTCAGGTATATATTGATCTATCAACGCTCCAAAACGAAAAAGATTGTAATTGATGCATTTATCACTACATATCTCAAGATCATTGGCGTTAGTGTTGATTGAAATATTTTGACTTTGAAGATTGCCTGATAATTGTCCTATTAAGGAATTGATTTTATTCGCGCTAACTTTTACTATTTTATTATAGTAATCCTGTAAAATTTCTGCCTTTTTTATCTCGGCCTTATCTTGATAAGATTGATATAAAAGCATTATACAAGCACCATAAATAATAACGATAAAAGCAAGTATTTTATATACATTGTGTTTTAACCTATCTAGATACGACAAACTTCGTTCTTGCATAAATCAATTATAAAAATCCCTTGCATTTTATAATAGCTATTCAACCTTATGTTGTAAATTTTTAAAAATACTAGATAAAGCCGTATCTATTTTAACAAACTCTCTTGTAGATTGTTGTGTTTGTTGATTATTTTTATCATCGTAAACAAGATGCTTACTTGATGATAGTAATAAATTACCGTAACTTGAAGCAGCAATTTGACTTTGAAAAGCACTACCTTTATCGGTCTTCAAAGTCATAACAAACTCTCCATCCTTATTAATCTCAAGTTCCTTTAACTTTACAAAATATTTTTTCCCAGTGATAGTTTCTAATTTGATAGAATCGTCATTATCGCTAGGTATTACTTTCAGATATTTTTGTTGCTCGGGAATATGCGACAAATTAGTGTTAATGCAATTACTATGTTCCTCAATTTCTGGATAATCATAATCAAGCAGGTGACTCTCCTTATCGTTAACAAGATTAAAGGAAAAAGAGTCATCTAATGCTAGACCCTTAGATAGATAAGTACTTTGTCGATACTCTCTCTCCTCTAATCCTAATTCTAACGGTACGTTAGTAGATGAATAAACATCGATACCACTAATACTAGACGTATTTTCTTCTAACGTAGCAGGTATATTAACTCCATCGGTAATTTTACCTATTAAATCACACCGGCCGCCCAATAAATTATTAACATCGGATTCCAATGCCTTAGCCTCGTGAGACAACACTCCGGATTCTTGATATTTCCGTCTGTAAGCATTAAACTCGTACTGCAAGACTTCGGCTTTAGCTAGTTCTAGAGGAACTTGCCACGTTCCCCCTACTATTTTCTTCCAAGCCACCGATAAAGCAGCATCTATCTCTTTTTCCCTAGAGACGTAGCCAAGCTTGGTAGGCTTCCAAGTTGCAGCATGGTGAATTATCTGTTTAGCTAGCTCATGTTTACTAAGACTTGCCGCATATCCGTTAGCTAATCCTTTAGAAACAATGGAATAAGCAAACTTTCTAGCTTTATCGGCTTTATCTTTCGGTAGTAATTTAAGTTTTTCTCGAATCAGCTCCGAGTGGATATTAAATTCTCTGTCCTTAGCAGTACATTCTTTGTTGTTACTAACATTTCCATCAGACTCATCCTTAGTAAATCTCTTTAAAAAATTATTAAAAAGAACTTTGGGCGTAGCTCCTAAGTTACTTTTAATATCTTTAATTTTTGATATAAGGTCTTTATTTAATAGTAGTCCGGATTTGGCGACATGAGGGTCAGATTTGATTCCATCATTTTTTTCCTCTTTATCATCTAAGACTTTGATATAAGAGGCAGTAAGCAAAGTTTTAGACTCAGCAGCTAAAAAGTTAACATCTTCTAACTCAGAAGATTCTTTCGTGTTATCGTCTACCTTTCCAACCGCTTCTACATCTAATTCTGTCATTACAGAATCAATATATGATTCATCGCAGGGAACGTGCGGCAGTGACGTAATAGCATTTATATTACCGTTACAATTAACAACATCACTACAGTCATTATTATTACTATCGACAATTATCGATTTTAAAACGTCAGATTGCTCTAGATTTAAATTAAGTTTAATACCCCCTAGTATTAAACAATCTTCAATTATTTTATGATCAACGTTATTTTCAATTGCGACTAACTCATCTTTTGTGTTTTTTGGTTTTAAGTTAGAGCGATTTTTGACTTTTTCTAACTCTGAAATACATTCATCAGGTAGTGATAGAGTTATCTTCCATAAAGACTGATCTTGCCTTTCTTGCACCATACAATCATCATTATCACCATACTTTTTTCTAATGTAAATATTTTGTGTTTTAATAAAACCGAGCTTTTCTAAAGCTCTAATAGATTTAGATATATTCTTGATATTACAAGAATATAGATCTGCGAGCTCTTTGTAAGAAGTGATAAAAGAAAAACTAGAATCATCGTTGTAACTATATTTACCTACATTAAAATCTTCTTTTGCCAAAAGCATATAGTTTTTATAACATCTAGTATAAAAACCCAGCCACATAATTTTTTGCCTAGAATTTGTATATTCATTAGAACTAATGATCTTAAGGAGGTCATAATTAAGTTTAATAAATAGCTTGGTTCTATCTAAATAAGCTCTTTTGCACTCAGTTAAAGGATTATAAATAGGATGATCCCCCACTCTATCCGGAAACTTTTCATTTAAATGATTAAATACTGAATTAGGAAGAGTGGGAATAATTAGGTTGCGTTTATTGCGACCTATCTCATCTGTGTCTTTGCTGATAATAAAATAACCTTTCTTTACTAAGCTTCGCTGCATTGTAAAAACTAAAGACCTAGAACATCCAAGACGCTCAGCCCAGTCCTCGCTCGGTAGGGCGCAATATCTAGATTCTCCTTTATTTTTACTGATAAGAGACAGACTGTCGGCTAGTAAGTAATAGAGTTTTTCATGATTGGTAAGGTTAGTAGTTGTAAGGATGTGTTCAAATACGCAGCCGGTGATTGGAGTATAGGATTTGGTCTCTGTAAGAGATGAAAATGTAGTGTGGTTAGAATTAGTATGAGCGTTAAAGTTGAAAGATAAGCGACTATCTACGGTAAACGGTTGAGAATTACTCTCAAACAGTGATAAATTTTGCATTTTTTACTCCATGAATGGAGCTAAAAAACCAAAGAATACTTGACTTTTTAGATAGAATAGTTTATACTACAGGTATAAGTGAAATCCGCCAAGATACATCTTATAATATAAAAAAAACTAAAATTTTTAAGGGTGTTAAGTTCTTCGTGTTCTTAGCGCCTTTTTTTATTATTTTAATTAATTTTTGAATATTACCTTTTATCCGATGTATTGTCTATATATTTTTTATAGAATACAGACAGTTGGTCGGGAAATTCAATATTACGTTCATGAAATATATTTATAAGCTTTAAAACAATTGAATGATCTTGTGGATTTATAAAATCTGTATTTTGTAACTGCTCTGCTCTGGTTATTATTCCTTTATCAACATTAATAATATTAGCTAGCTCAGTTTGATTAATATTTAATATATATCTTGCGGCTCTTAACTGAAATCTAGTAAGTCCAACATTGTATTTTTGGATTTTATCTATTATTTCTGGGTTAATATGATAACGTATGACGTATTCGTTAGGAAAAAAAATATTGTGATGTTCAAAAAATTCTAAGAGTGCTGCACTGTGTTTGTATAAAAAATCACGCGTTTTACCAAGCTCTGTTTTGCTTATAGTAGCTTTACTTACTTTTAATATTTTTGCAATGTCTCTGACACCAAGATTTAGGACGTGTCTTGCTGCTCGTAATTGTATGTATGTTATATATTTTGTCATTAAATTTTTTGTACTATAAATTAATATCAAAGTTTTTTATTTAAGTAAGATTCTATATAAGGCATTATATTATGTAATCATGTAGTTAGCCGATATAATGGATATTAAGTTTTATTTTTAAAATAGCTAAGGTGGATATATTTTTAAGTATGAAAACATAGTTAAGTAATACTACTTCATATTACATAAGTATGAAATATGAAGTAGTATTATATATGTAGACACTTTTCTATACAATCCCTTACTATTGCACTAACAGACTTTAAGCTATTCTTTCTTCTTTTATTATCTCTTGCTATGTCTTCTAGTTTGAGTAATACGGATGCAGGTAAAGTAATTGTGGTTCGAGCCAATGTATCGTAAGTTTGACCATAAGGCTTATCAGCTAATTCATTGGCTAAATTTTCTATAGCTTTCTTATCTATAACAGTAGGTATACGTTTTTTTATTGTCATTTTTTAAGTACTTCATCAATTAATTCGAGAATTTCATTTTTTGCTAGTATGTTATTTGACTCTATTACCGATTTACCACAGGGCATTACATCTCTATAAATTTTTCTATAATACAAACAAGTGTCAAGTAAAATAAGAGAAGGAAAATCATGTAAATAATCTTCAAATTCTTTTCTTTCATTTGTTTTTACAGTCGGATTAGTGCTAGCTATAGTATGTAATATATAGGAAACAAGGTTGGGATTTAAGTCTTTCACTCTTGTTATTTGTTCATGTAATTCCTGTATTGTATCGAGGTCTAATTGGCTTGCTTGATGAGGGGCTAATAAAATGTCTGATACGCTAATACCAGTAATCATTTCTCTACTATTTCTTCCAGCGACATCTACTATTATGTAATCAAATTTTTTATTTAATTCCTCAATAGTGTTAGAAATATTGTCATACTTTTCTACCAATGTGATAGTCGGAAAAATTTGAGATTCTTGTCGATCTTGATACCATTTAGAAGAAGATCGTTGAAAATCTGCGTCAATTAAGCAAACATCCTTTTCTTTTGAGGCTAGAGCTACAGCTATATTAGTAGCGGTTGTAGTCTTGCCTGTCCCGCCTTTATTACTGCCGACCGTTATTATCATAACTCTACATATAATTTACTGATAGTAAATCATACTTCATAAATCTTATTTATGCAATAAGATTTATGAAGTATGATTTATGTAAATTATTTTATCTAGTATAGCTAAACCTATAAGTTACTTTAATTTTATCTTTACATCTTTAGTTTGTTTAAACTACAGAGACTATCAACATATTAGCGTATGAACAACACAACTGTTTTACAGTGGTTTGGCCGTACTAAATTTTATTTAAAGCATACTTATGAAATAATATTTATTTAAAAATACTTATGTAGTACGAAGTATGAATTTTATTATAAAGTAAAAATTAAATATGCGAAAAACCAGAGCTTTCCAATAGGGTGGGGTAAATGGAGAAAAAAAGGCAAAAAAAGAGCTATAAACATATACGGAAAATATGTCGCTTTGACGAGCTGAGCTGTACGAAAAATTTAGAGATTTTACGTACAGCTGAGTATGTATTAATGAAAAAAAGTAGTGTCTCCGGCTATTTCAACATGTTGATGGTTGTCATAATCGAAATTATAGAACTTGGTATCGTATACTCATATATAACAACCACCACCGTAAACATGCTCGAAGTGGACGTTTTCGTTGCTACCTATTACATTAACTACCATCTCTTCATTTTTTATTTCAGGGATATTTAATATATCTAAGTACGAAGACTCAATTAAAGAATTATTTTTTTCTATTAATTGCATAATGGAGTCAACTTTTTTAGAATTTTCATCTAATACCTGTACATAGTGATCTAAACCATTATAAGAATGTTCATCACCAAGGTTTTTTTGTATGATTGATTTATATTGAGTAAGTATATTCTTTAAGAATAATATAACCTTGTTATCACTATTGAGTAATTTATGAGGAAAGTGCCAGTCCTTAAAAGGTATATTTTGAGAAAAGTCTTTACTTCTATA
The DNA here is from genome assembly GCF_034366785.1 of Candidatus Trichorickettsia mobilis. Classification (NCBI taxonomy): domain Bacteria; kingdom Pseudomonadati; phylum Pseudomonadota; class Alphaproteobacteria; order Rickettsiales; family Rickettsiaceae; genus Candidatus Trichorickettsia; species Candidatus Trichorickettsia mobilis. Next base: position 47,313 of record NZ_CP112935.1, on the reverse strand, counting down.
TATTCTAATGTTGCTAGTTATTGCTACGCTGTCTAAAGTAGCCACACAGTAACCACAGCAACCAGAGTCTTTGTCATAGATATCGCTGCTTGATAGACCTATAAAAATGTCGTATAAGAACAAACCATCTTTGGATATTTTAGAGAGTAAGTTTAATTCAACATGAGCATTTCTATATAAATCATCAGGTTTTACTTGCTCTACAAGCTTGTGTTCAATTTGTAATTGCTTAATATTATCTAGATCTTGTTTGGTAATAATATCAAATATTGAAATAGTATCTTTATCTATTAAGTAACCTAATAATACTTTATTGCAATAAGTATCATAGTATTTATGTAAAATAGAATTTATATTATTATCAAATACCTTTATTATTATAGCATAAATATTATTTTGAATTGAAATAGGTATAGTACCTTTAGGAGAGTATTCAAAATCATAATATTGATTATTTGTTAGTATCTGTGTTGTTCCTTTTTTATCATAATGGTAAATATCTTCTAATATTTTATACTTATCTTGGTCAGATAAAGAATCAATAAATAACTCCCATGTTTTCTGCTGTGCATGTTTTATATTGCTGCCATATTTGGGTATATGTACTAGGTTTTTATTAGCATAAAATAACTCACTCTTGTAATCACGACAAATGAAACTGACAAAATAATTATCATTGTCAATAAGAATAGAAAGTAGCTTTTTTATATTAGGCTTATCAAATTTATTAATCAGTTCATATGCGGTTTGGTTTATTGATACAACATCTATTTGCACTCCTTGAGATAATGAAACATAGAATTTATCTTGCACTAATGCAACAGCGTTGTATGGGTGTGAAGAAGTAAATAATTTAGCAAAAGAATCTAATAAAACTGTGTTATTATGAGATTTCAAGGTGGTAAATTTAAAATCTTGTTTTTTTATATTATTACCAAGCTGATATAATATTGCTCCAGGTCTTGTTTCTTTTAGCTCAGAAATTAATTCATAATTTTGTACCGCAAATAGCTCTTTATCTAGTTGGAGTTTTCTATTATCTTGAAGTAAATTAATGCTTTTATTTTTTATATCTGATAATTTTTGCTTCATTTATAGATTCTCCATAGGAACTATACCATTATCCAAACCAGATGTATCAAACATTGTTTTACCTAGAACTTCTACATGTTCCTCTAAGAAGAGTGGTTTTAGAAAATCTTGTATATATCCTTCATAATGTTCTCCTTTATAACCTAATAGGTAGTGCATATCTTTAAAATATTCCCCTGTAAGTGTAGTTTTTGGTATAGAATGAGTTTTAATAAATTGTTTTACTGTTGATTCTATTTCAGCATCTTTTTTCATAAATAAAAACGAAATAGGACTTCTATTAAACACATCAATATCGGTCAATAAACCGTCATGATAATGATTTTCAAGTATATATTTTACTGTATCTACATCACGTTGCTTTACACACTCTGATAATAAAAGAGTAAATACATCATTTTTTGAAAGATTTTCATCGTTTTCTTTTTCTGCTTCAATAAATAAGTTTATATATTTTTCAAAATCAACGGGATTACTGTTTTTGAATTTGTCATAAATTTCTTTATTAGACACAGTATATAAATGTTTGGTTTTCATATTCATTCTCCTTTGTTTTACTGATGTGGCTTATAAAATTTTATCCCTTTTATTATAAAAGTTAAATGCAATAAAATCAATCTGCTAATTTTTATTTGTTAATAAAATTTACAAAGAATAAAAAATTAAGTATACAGTAACAATTTACGCTTAAGGTAATTGGATAAAAATTTTTCTCAAAAACACAGGATTTTGATATTCCAAAACAAAATTGCATTTCCCAAGTATTTTATCCTAAAAAACTATCTCAAAACTACTGCCAATAGACTTTATAGAAAAAACCAAAGCATTTATGCTTTTGAAGCATGTTTTTATAAATTTATTTACATTATTTCCTAGTCAGTTATTAAATAATTTATCAAAATTAGGCAAACTATCAGACATTTGTTTGTGAACAAAACAATCTTCCATGTGATCATTTACCAAGCCGGTAGCTTGCATATGAGCATAAATAATTGTCGAACCGACAAAACTCATGCCATGTTTTTTTAGGTCTTTAGATAATAAATCGGACTCTAATGTACGGGAAGGTAAATCTTGTATTGTTTTGGGAAAATTACACTTAGGTTTACCGTCAACAAATTGCCATATATAATCGTTAAAACAGCCGAATTCTTTTTGAATAGTCAGAAATACTTGTGCATTCTTTCTAGCAGCAAATACTTTTAGCCTATTTCTGATAATTGCAGTATTAGTAAGTATGGATTCTAGCTCTTCATCGTTCATAAGAGCTACTTTATGGGGATCAAATTGTTTAAATACTTTGCGGTAACCCTCACGACGCTTGAGTATAGTGTACCAACTTAAGCCAGCTTGAGCTCCTTCAAGAATTAACATCTCAAAATGTTTATTATCATCATGCACTGCTACTCCCCATTCATGGTCATGATAATCTATATAATCTGGCTTATCTAAAGGTACCCAGCAGCAGCGTTTCTTGGGAACATTAATCGTGGATTCAAGTTTATCTAATGTTACAAAGGATGGAATTAATTTTTTTGGATTTTTCATTATTTGTTCTAGGAGAAGTTATGTCTCATTTTGAGATAGGTGAAGCACTTATAAGTTGTTTTATCTTATAAACTGTACCTCTAGATATTTCTAAATCTTTTGCAATCTGAGTAGGGCGCTTACCTTCTAATAAATGCTGCTTAATCTTATCTTGACTAATAGCAGGTGGTCGTCCTTTATAAATACCTTTATTCTTTGCGGCAGCAATACCGTCAGCTTGTCGTTCACGGCGCAAGTTAGTTTCAAACTCGGCAAATACCCCGAGCATATCGAAGAATGCTTTACCTGTTGCAGTGGAGGTATCAACCGGTTGCTCTATGGCAATCAGGTGAGCGCCTTTTGCTTTAAGCAGGTCAACTATAATTTGTAAATCTTTTAATGAACGTGCAAGACGATCTATACGTGTTACTACTAAGTATTCATCTTTATGGATAAAATCTAATATATTATTTAGCTCTTTTCGATCCGCTAAATTATTTCCGCTTTTTTGTTCGGTTCGGATAATTTCACAATTTTCCGCTTTAAGTGCGATAATTTGTGAATCCAAATTTTGCTCGCAGGTAGATGTGCGAGCGTAGCCGATTTTAGTCATAAAATGTATATTTTGGGTATGCTATTAATAAATTTTGTATATTAACGATAATTAGACCTAAAATAAACAATTATTTTGCGTGATTCTGTTCATTAAGTAACGTATTTTTTGGGTGTACTCATAATGATGTTAACGATTAATGAAAAGTACCTTTTTTGATCTTAGCTTGATCATATTATTACTGTACTATTTTAAGACAAGATTACTATGTTTTAATGAAAACTTTGTTTTAAATCAATTTCTTCTTCAAAATCTTTTTCTATTTCAGTCAGGATATCTAATTTTTGTTTATTGTCTTTACATAATTCTTTTAATGACAAGAAAGCATCATAGTCATGTGCCGATACATTCATGTAGAAACTTTTTACTATTTCTTAAAACAATGTAAGATCGACACTACAACCCCAATGGGAATGTTACTATTTACAATGTGTGCAGCATTTTCTGAGATGGAACGCGCACTTATTACCGAACGAGTTAAAGCAGGTCTCGATGCTGCCCATCGTAAAGGAAGAAAAGGCGGTAGGCCTAAAGCTCTTACAGCCGATAAACTAAAAAAATTAAAATCATTAACAAAATCTGAAGAATTTTCAGTTACTGAAATTTGCGAAATGGTAGAAATTAGTCGTTCTGTCTATTACCTAGCTGTTGCTGCGTTATAGCTCCCCTAAAATGTCCTTAATTATTTCTTGAACCCTTTCTTATTTTCCTTATCTTTGTTTATAAGTATAGATAACGGATCCTTCCCTTTTTTCACAGGTTTAAGCTCCATATTTGTAGATTTATTCCTACTAATCATATTTTTAACTTCTTTGATTTTTTCTTGATTAATTTTAGAAAATTTATCTATTACGCTTTGCTCTTGTACTATATATTTCTTGGTGGTTATAGATGGCTTATTTTCTTCAAGTTCTTCTAAAGTATTTTTGGGTTCACTAATTATAAATTTACCAATTTCTAACACTGATGTTTCTTGTTCTTTTTTCTCAAGTATCGTAATATTTTCATTTATTTTCTTTTGTACCACCTCATTCTTTATAAGGTCATTTCTAACATTTGTATTGTAGATATCCTTTATCTCAACTGGATAATCTAATTTTTGTAGAGAGTGATATACTCCTTCCATAAAAGGCTTAAATACTTGCGAACAAATTGTTTCACGTTCTACCGCACCTTCGGCTTTATCAATTTGTTCAAGTATTTTGTCATATTTTTCTCCACAATAATTATCTAAACATACCCTTATTTGTGCGCTATTAAAATGGTTTTTATTAAATTCTATTGCGTTTTCACATTCTTTTAAATTAATTATCTCTAATTGACTATTTCTTACTATATTGTTCCTATCTTTTTCTTCCCAAGAGTTACCTTGAACCTCATCTTTTAACCTTCTTTTCATTAACCTTGTGGACTTAGTTTGATACCCTTTATTAGCATATTGTCCTTCAATAATATCGTTTTTAATAGGATCAAATATTACTTCAGCGCACGTACCAGGATTACCTAGTAATTTCCATGAACTTTTGTTTATTTTGTCTTTAAACCCTTGTTGTTCTATTGTCGCTAGAACTACGTCAATATTAGAGTCTGAGATATTTTTTTGATTATTCTGATCACGACCTCCATATAAAGAAATACTCATATCTTTATTCTGTGAAAATGATTTCAATACTGTTCTTAGTGATTCAGGATTTGTAAATCGGTCTACATGGGCTAATGCGGCTAATTTTTTACCTTCCTGATCATAGCCATTAATCATTACAACAACGCATTGTTGTACATTATCAGTACCAACTTTTATCTTTTTATCAATATCTTCTTGGGTTATAAAACCTACTTCCCTTTGATCAACCCAATAAGCTTTAGCATCTGTTTTATTTTGGTGATCAAGTATATATACCTGATCATTTTTCTTTATATAATCTTCAAAATTTATACTACCTTTTGATATTAATTCACCAAATTTCCAAGAACCTTTATGAGGAGTGTATACCCCTAACGTTTCTAGTTTTTCAGTTAAATTATATGTTTTACTTTCAATTTCCCAAATATCTTTTTGTGTTTTATCTTTTTCTAAATTTTGTGGAGAATTTAGTAATTGTTTTAATTCATCTTCCTTATTACACGTTATAATAAAGTTGTTTAATTCATCTTTTGATAGTTTTTTCGACTCAATTGCTTTAGTAATAGCAGATTCAATACCTCTTCTATACTCAATTGTTACCGCATTTTTTCTTGCCTCGTCTATATCTATTCGCAAACTATTTATAAAATCTTTACTATTTTCTATAGAATTCTCTACAACCTGTGATTGCTTATATTTATTTTTCATGTATTTCTCTCTAAAATATATTTAGACAATACCATAATATTAATTATTGCGTATTGATTTATTCTAAAAACTAAATTATACTGACTCAATGGTAGGTAATCCTCTAGTTTAACTTTTGATCATTAAAGATACATAAAGAATTATGAAAAAAAAATTGATAAATGTAAATCAAGGGGAATGTGTAGTTATTACACAGGATAACCACAATGAAATGATACACGCTATCGGTTTGAATGGAGATATAGCATTTAAATTTTTGATAAAAGAACAGCATATAGCTGGATTAGCACGATCTATTAAAATTGAAGACGTAGAAAAACTTTTTGGTCGTTATAAGTTAGATCAACTACATACAAAAATTTCTATCGATATAGTAGGAGGAGATAGCTCAGAAGCGTCATATAAATATTTTGAAGATCTAATCTCGACTCTAGAAAGAATAGATGACAAGGGGAGTATTTTTGATATTACTTATAAAGTAAATGACGATATACATCCTAATTTTTGTCTACTAATAGGTGAGGAATTAAGTCACGATATAATGTAAAGTTTTTTAGTACATATAAACGGTTCTATAATAACAGTCTATTATAGATTATGCAACGTTTTAAAATAGACTGGATTTTGCCGGTCTATTTGAGGTATACTCAAAATAGGCTGTTAATGCGTTGAATGAGTGGTTTCAACCTGTAGCTTTAAACCAAGTGCTATAAGAAGTGAACCGATATTCTCAAAACTTGGATTACCTTTATCAGAAAGCATTCTATAAATATGCTGCCTGTTGATATGAACATGCTTAGAAAATTCAGTAACACCACCTTTAGCCTTTATAACTTCTTTTAAACTAGCTAAAAATAATTCTTTGTTATGGTCTTCAAAATATTGCTCTAACGCCGCATTTATATATTCTTTTACGTTTTCATCATCTTGGAATTGATCTCTTAAATAATTATCAAGATTTTGCATTTTGTACTCCACTTTTAAATTCTTCCAATAAATTTCTTGCTAATACTATATCTTTGTTTTGGCTATCCTTATTTCCTGCGCACAAAAGAATGATGACCTTATTACCGTGCTCAGTGAAATACACTCTATACCCATTTGCAAAAAAGAATCTTAGTTCAAAAAGTTTGTCACCTAAACTTTTATAATCACCATATGCACCGTACTCTAACCTAACCAATCTAAGGTTTATTCTAGACCTTGTTTTAACATCAAGTTTGTTTAGCCAGCTGGCAATATGATTTTTTTGATTATTACTAACAAAAAATTTTACTTCTTTTATTTTTTGCATCTTTCTATAGCTTACATTACATAATTTATTATCGTATATAAACGACAGCCATGCAACTACTTTGATTAATTGTTTTAGTTATATTCAAAATAAGATATCCACTAACCAAGAAAAATACTTAGATTAATTATTGACTTATGAAATCTGGGTTTTGCTTTTTAAATTCATCTATTTCGGCTTTAAGGTGATTTAAGGGCATTTACGCTGCTGCTTCATTTAGCATAGCACGCACTTTATAACTAAGAAGAAAATCAAAATATAACGAACCTTATTACCGAAGAAATATTACTGCTTGTTGTCATTTCTCAAAGTGGAATTCAGAAATTTTAGACAAAAATTCATTTGATTCGTCAATGACTCGATCGTTATCTAATTTAAGTAACCCCAGTTGCCAATTAATTGTGCATGGCTAATTCGTCTAACTGTAGTAAAGATGTGATAGAAGGCTTTTGTTCTAGTAACTGGTAGTTGATTAGACATGCTACCATATGACTAAACGCATTTGTAGGCGATCTATGTCTTGAATGCTCCAGTTTATCAAGAAGTTTTATCCTGCCAATAACAGTTTCGATTAGAGTTCTTTTGAGTAACATTAATTTATCCGTTATTGGCATCAATATGTTTTTCATCTTCTTCTTAATTCTAGTTACAAGATGAATCCCTTTATCCCATAAATCATCAAATAATTCTTTCGAGATATAACCACGATCACCGAAAACTTTGCCATGAATATCAGCAATCATCATTTTAAAATGTGCTCTATCATCTTTGTTACCGCTGCTGAAAGATGCTTTAACCAAACCACCTTCAGGATTGATAATTAAGTGCAACTTAAGTCCGTAAAACCAGCCTTTGGTAGTTTTGCTCCGCTGCGCAAGCCCTTTGAAAACTTTATGAGAATAAATCCGATAATTCTTACAAACCGCTATACTTGTAGAATCAACAAAAGAAATCCCCGTGCATTTATCAAATATACTATGCAGTAACATTACCAAGTGTGCAAGTTTTTATCATTGCTTTAAGGAGTTTGTTATGGTAGCACTACGTCATGAGCTAAGCGAACGAAGAGAGCGAAGCAATCCAGTAGCCCGTAGGGCTTTTATTAATAGTTGATGCTTTCTGGATTGCCTCAAAGCGCGATGCGCTCCTCGCAATGACAAAAACTTGCACACTGCGTATATCTAATAATGCCGGCTTCTCTCCTCTAGTTCTGAGAATTAAATTTTGACTTATTTCTTTAAAATATTTATCTACAAATATGTATGTCATTATGATAAAATCTTCTATGGGCATATTGATCCTGCTTTTTCGTTGCAAAATCATTAAATCAGATCAATTTGCCCATTACAATTATTTAATATCACCACCTAAAACTTGCACACTGCGTAACATTGTTAAAAATGGCAAACATTTACCTATTAATTTGGTAAAATGTTCGTAAGTAACTAGCTTAAAATCTCTATTATGATTTACCAAAATCATTTGTTTATAATAATTCTTAAAACAGTCAAATGAGGATTGATAAAAGCCTATCAAGATAGTCAAGACCTCACTTGTGGTTAGATAATTAATGATTCCTGGTTTAGATTTGCTACTATTAATTGCAGCTATATTTTGTTCAAAGTTTTTGATAAAATCATCGACAAAACAATATAATTTAGTAAAATCTTTTTTCATAGGTTATTTTATGTTAAGTTGATACACACAAAATAACCTATGTCCCCTTTAAAGTCTACTCTCTACTCCTCCAATTAATTGGCAACTGGGGTTAAGTAATAGCTCCGCAAATCTTAAAATATCAACGGGCGCTTACGCTTAAACCATTGACATTTTAAGATTGCTTCGCTTAGGTGCGACTCAGAAAGAAAGCCGAAGGCGGACTTTCTTTGGTTGCCGAGGCGATGATGCAATTAAACCCAATAATTACGAGGTGATAACGGTGATAACGGGAAACATAAATAAACAGACAACTGATAACAAGTTATATGATGCTAACAAAGCTAAATTTATTACTTTTGAAGGACTAGAAGGTTGCGGCAAATCGACCCAATGTAAAATGCTGTACGATTATCTTCAATCTAAAAATATCAAAGCAATACTAACCAGAGAAATTGGTGGAGTAGATAGTGCCGAAGCCATCAGAGACATTGTCGTTAATAAGGAGTTATTACCGATGTCTGAATTAATGCTGGTGATGGCGGCAAGGCACGAGCATATACAAAAGCTGATTTTGCCAAAGTTACAAGATAATTATTGGGTTATTTGTGACAGGTTTGTTGATTCTACTGCCTGCTACCAAGGTATTTACCCGGAAATAAGCGTAAATAAAATATACCTGCTACATCAAGAGCTAATGTTTAATCTGCTACCAGATATCACTTACTTTATCGATGTAAAGCCTGCAAAGGCCTTGTCTAGAGCCTTAAGTCGCAATGACAATAACAAATTTGAGGAAAAGAACCCAGAGTTTCATCAACAAGTTTATCAAGGATTTCAAACTATAGCCAGACAATTTTTACATCGTATAGTTAGGATTGATGCAAATGATCTAACTATGCAAGAAGTGCATAATAAAATATTAGAGCGCTTACATCTATGCTAATAGTTATTAACGCAGTTAAAAAGTACGGATAAAGTAGTGAATTAAAAAAATTAACCGAACATTTTAAACTAGGCAAATTTTGTTAAATAAGTTAACATGAAATTCAGTTCGAAATTTATTAGCATTTAATATGTCGCTTCAGCCTGAACAAATAAATTTAATTTCTTTTATCGATCAAAAAGTAAAAGATATTATATCCAGCGGCGGTAATGAAATATCGGTAATGATTTCTCTGTTAGATGAAATGCCGCGAGTTAAAACCATTATCGATTCCGTCAATAAAGAAGAACTCAATAAATATTGTGATTCTCATGACGGATTTTATCAATATATGAAGATATTAGAAAATACTGCCGGTGCTATTGCTAGCGGTAGTATAAAAGTTCCTAGATAATTTAGGATTTAAGCTCGTTGATTTTTTTAACAGGCAAACCTGTAGCTATAGATATAGTGTTAATATCTATGTTTTGTGATAAGAGGTTTTTAGCGATTTCTATAGCTTTTTTAGCTTCACCTTCAGCCTTACCTTCGGATTTTGCTTGTTTTAACATATATTCCTCGGCAGCTTTATTATCCATAACACGTTTAGTCTCTTGTTCGTAAGTAAGTAATTCTTCTTCCGTCCAGTTAAACCGATTTAATTCTTCGTAAGCTCGCTCTATAATGTTATCAGAACCTATTAGCTTGCGTAAATCTGCTTCACTAGTCTCACCTGCATGTTTAAAGAAATAACACCATTTTTCAATAATATTGGTAAGTAAGTCGATATTAGTAATCTTAAACTTAGGTAGTTCAATAAAAGTAAAAGAAAAATCTTTTAAATCATGGGCGTAAGATTCTTTATCAAGAATAATATGATCAGATTTATAGAATATTTTGTCTTTAAATATAATATTATCACTAATAGCAATAAAGATTACTGCCTTTAGATCAATATATCTGGCTCCTTCTTCTTTACCTTTATTCAACTGACGAGAGTAAGCTTTAGCCGCATAATACTGCGCTCTTTTTTCAAAACCTTCTTGTGGAGATACCTGCATCTCTATAATGAGTTGCACTCCATTTTCATCTTTACATAAAACATCTATCACGCTTTGTTTTTTAGCGGCAATTTCAGGCACGGTAATAGTAGGTAAAAACGTTATCTCTTTTATCTTGTCACCGTCTTTAAGTTCCAGTACGTCATTAATAAAATGAATAAGAATATCTTGATTTTTCTCGCTGCCGAATATACGGCGAAAGGCAACATCATTTTTAGGATCAAGAAATTTTGTAATAGCCATAATAATGCGATCGTTAAATACTTTGGTTAATTATCGAACGTCAGTATAACATAAAATCTTCGGAAACTCAAAAATTAAGTCTTAAATACATTTTAATTACTTGGGGTTACAAGCATCTTTAAGCTTTTGCCCGACTTTAAATTTTACTTGATTATAAGCAGGTATTTCCAGAGGTTCTTTAGTTTTAGGATTGAGACCCATTCTTGCAGCCACCTTACCGGTAGTAAATTGACCAAAGCCTATTAATGATATTTCATTACCTTTGCCGATTGCATCAATTACCGAGCTAGTAAACATATCAATTACTTTCTCAGCTTCAATTTTAGTGCATTTATGTAGCTCTGCTATATGGGTTACCAGTTCTCCTTTATTCATTTATTCCTCATAGGTTTGTTAATTTATCATAAGGGATAATTACCACATAACCGATTAATTATCAATAAAAAGCCATCAAGGCTAGTATACAAAGGGTTTTTAGATAAATCTACCGAGAAAAAGTAATTAAAAAGTAAAAAGAAGTACTACTACGCAGATAAGATAAGTAAAGGCACGCTTCGCTCTACGGCCTTGACATATCTTATCTTGCTCCGCATGCAACTCAGGAAATGAAAGCAAAAGCTTTCATTTATAGCTATGACGGCTACATCTTTTTTAACTTTTAACATAAGGATTATTAACATGAGGAAATTTTATGATAGCGGACTATATCAACCCCCATTTTTTAGGAAGCACAGAATTGAATATAACAAAATTTGTGCCTGTATAGATGATATCAGCTACAACCTTGCTTTTCTATCAAATTACTATCAAGACCTGATAGAAGACGAGGATAACCAAGATAGAATTAGAGAAATAATAGAAGAAAACTTTTTCGAAGCTTTAAGCTACTGGCCTATATATTTTGAGCCGTTGGTTTTTAATGAAAAAACGGCACTTGAATGCGCACTTATACCATTTGTTTTTGAAGATAGCAAACTTCTATCTTTGGCAGGTTACGGCATGGATTTATCTCCCAAACTTGATGCCTATCAACTGTTAACTTGCGGCATGATCGATAAGAAAAGCAAATATTTTAGAAAAAGAGAGAAAGCTTATTTTGAGCATGTAGTAGGCAAAAGCATATATGAGCAAATTGGGCAAATTCTAGCAAAACAACCGCTTTACTTTAAATAATAAATTAAAATACGAGGATTACTAATATGACAAGATTTTATAATAGCGGACTATATTTAACACCATTTTTTACAAAACATAAAGAAGTTAACCTTACCTTGTTTGATAACGAATATCTACATGATGAAATAGAATATAATGCCGATTTATTTGCCGAGCATTTTAAGGGAAGCTTAGTCGAGCAGTGCAAATACAATCCAAGCAGAAAGGTGAATAACGATTTTTTAAAATATATTCCTACTTGGCCAAGATACTATGAACCGTTGGTTTTTAATGAAAAAATAGCCCTAGAGTGTGGTTTAATTCCTTTTGTTTTAAAGGTTGATAGATTGTGTTTAATAGCGGTTTCCGTATGCGGTAGTGATTTGTCTCCAAGATTAGACGCTTATCAAGCACTCACGGATAATACGATTGATGAAAATAGCTATTTATTTTCAGATTTTGATTATTTCCAAGAGATTCTCGGCAAGAATTTAACTCAAAAAGTACTAGAGGCAATTTCTTATACAGAATAAACATTTTCACTTTAAACAATAAATTCAACGGGTATTAAAATGGTAAAGAAACAAATAATCAACGAAAGAGTAGAAAGAAATCTTAGGGTGCTAAAATTATTATCAAATAATGACCCTAGTATTAACGAAGAGCAAAAAAGAGTAATGCTTAATGAATATAGCGGCTGGGGAGGTTTGCGTGAGGCTATCTTTACTCCGTCAATTTACAGGCAATTAAAGTGTTATCTAACCGATGATGAGATTAACGCCCTGAAGAAAACTACTAAAAGTGCTTATTATACACCTGAATTATTAGTAAAATTTATCTGGTCAATTGTCGTTATCCATGGCTTTGACGGGGGAGCAATTTTAGAGCCGGCAGCCGGTAACGGTATTTTTATAGATAATATACCGCAATTAATAGTAAAAACTTGTAAAGTTCAGGCGGTAGAAATGGATTTGCTAACCTGCAAAATTTTAATGCAGAAACATCCGCAAATAAAATTAACGGTTGCGCCATTTGAAAATCTACATTTTAGTGAAGAAAAATATAATTTAATCATCTCAAATCCACCCTATAGCAATCAGTTAGTAGAAGATATCTACTATAAGGACTTATCGCATTTGGCAATTCATCATTTCTTTGTTGCAAAGTGTGCTAGATTGTTAAAAAACAACGGAATTATAGCAATGGTTCTGCCACAATTCTTTTTAGATAACGTAAGGGAGCATGCAAGAGATATTATTACGGCTGACGGAGTAAATATCTTAGTTGCGTATAGGTTGCCGGATAATATCTTTGCCAATGCAAAAATAACCGTAGATATAGTTATTTTACAAAAAGCTGTAACAAATATTAGATGGCAGAAAACTCGGAATATTACAATAGGAGAACATAACAAGCCAATCAATGAATATTTTGTTGAAAACCCTGCGCATATATTAGGAGAGCTTGAGGTTGTGCCTATGTATAACCGCATGGGCATTACTTGTAAGGCTACAGGTGATTTAAGAGAGAAATTAAAAGCAATATTCCTAGCATTAAAAAACAAAAATAAATAGCTTTCTATAAATTGCAGCACTAAACAGGCCTAGGTACAATATACATCTAGGCTTGTTTTGATTGCAGCCGCTAAAGAAAGCTTTGCAAATATTTAATGAGCATTATCAATTTGTTTGCCTAATTCAAGAAATTCATTAGTGCGATCGGTATTTTCATCAATAATACGATAGATAGCAGCCATAATTTCTGCAATTTCATCACTAATTCCATTTGTCATGGGTGCGTGGGCAATATCTAATAAATGTTGTACATCTTTGTTTAAGTCTTTTGATACTAGAATTTCAATATACTTAAAATATATAGGAGCAAGAGGATGCTCCGCAAAAGTATCGTAAGTTTTACCGTAATTTGAATTTATCATAAAAAGCTCCTCAAATTTAGTTGATAATAACATTAATTTTGTAATTGTCGTAGTAATTGTTCAAACTTATTTTTCTCATCAGAGACGGCCGCTTTTTGCATTTCAATAATAATTTTAGTAATAATATTACGGTTTTCCGGTAAATAATGCTGCTCTGATATTACGAGTAAATCTTCCGCTTCTTTGTAAAAATTATGAGATTTTAAAATATCGACATACTTAAAAAATAAAGAGGCTAGAGGGTATTCAGAAAAATCATCATAATCTTTTTTATGTTGTTTACTTATCATAAAGCCTTATATTTAAAATTCTTCTATTTGATACTGAGTGCTACCTAGATCATTTTTTAAAGAATCGACATTAAAAATAAACCCGTACCACTCTTGTCGTAGCTTATTCCATTTTAAACCGTGATTTCTAATAACGGTACGAATATCGCTACTAGGTTCTTGTTCAAACTTTAAAATCACCGCATGCTTATTTGTTTGTTCCTGATCTAGTTTGGCTTTACCGAGTCTAGTCCATTCATCTTTAATTGCTTGATTAGCTTCTAATGAAGAGGCAATTGATAATAATGCACCGTATAAAGTATTAGTAGGTAAATAATCTAAACCTGCTTTAGTAACTAAGCCGCCGACTCCAATTAAATGACGAGTACGCATCTTACGTTCTTTGAGTTTTAATCTTATCTCTTCTGCAATCAATCTGTTTTTCTTTTGCTCTAGCCGAACTTTTTGCTCTACTACATTTTGCATAAACAATAAATCTTTGATTAATTATCCTAGCATACTAACTTTATATTTAGAATAATAGTAAATTATACAATTATTTACAACTAAATAAGGATCACAGTTTCTAATATTATATACTAGCGTAGTATATTTCCTCGTGGCCTACCATACCTATTTACGTGTACTTAACTACACTACCTAATTTTATAAAACCTTTTTTCCTGAGTTGGGATAAGGTTATAACATCTCTTTGCACAGCAAAAGTGTTATACGCAATAAGTGTTGTAAACAACACGTGCTTATAGTATGCTATTTTTATATAAAAGTCCTAGAATTTAAAACGATAAATTGTAATAAATAATGGCAATCCAGTTTGCAAGAATAGAGCATGTACAAAGAAGTGCAGGGGCAAAGGCTTGTTGTAAAGGTGCATATAATGCTAGAACGATAATTAAAGATGAGAAAACAAATATAATTTATAATTTTCAAAACCGCGGTGATAATGTCTATCATGAAATTCTATTACCTGATCACGTAGATAAAAAGTTTAAAAACACGGCAGTGTTAATGAATGAAGTAGAGCGTCTAGAAAAAAGAAAGGATAGTGTTCTACTTAAAGATATCGTACTTGCTCTTCCAGATGACAAAGAGCTTACTTTAGAAGATAGAATAATAATTACTCATCGGTTAATAGAAAAAAGAGAATGGGTAAAAGAGGGCTTAGCGGTACAAATTGATATTCATGAACCGCATGAGGGTGAAAAAAACTGGCATGCTCATTTACTTGTTACTACTAGAAGATTTACTGAAGACGGTAAGGAACTATCGACAAAAAAAGCCGTAGATTTAGAGCCTAAGATTGTCGGTGGAAAATATAGAATTGTTATAAAAGAAGATCAACAAATTCATGAAGATTTAAAAGAGATTATTAATGATTATTTTAAGGAGCTAGGGTTAGAAAATAGAGTAGATAGTATAGGTATTAATCCACAAGAACATATCGGCCCTGTCCGTATGCGTAGCGTTTTAAATCAAGCTATGGATAGAAACGAGGAAAGAAGAATTGCCGAGATAGAACATTTAAGTAACGGAGCGGCGGTTCTTGATAAAGTAACGAATCATATGAGCGTATTTAGCAAATCGGATTTGATGAGAGTGGTTAAATGTGTTCCTGATACAGAAGTAAGGGAGCGGTTGGTCGAAGATGCACTAGAGTATAAATCAGTAGTAGCTTTATTTAGGCAAGACGGTGCTAAAACACAGTATTTTACTACCGCAGAAATTAGAACGGAAGAAGAGAAAGTCTTGCGTCTTAGTAGTTACGTAGCAAATCTTAGTAATGTTTTTATGACCGGTGATAAAAGCTTGCTTAAACGTACTAGGGAATTAGTAGAATCGGCAATCGGTAGCTTAAGCCAAGAGCAGCATATAGCTTTAACTGAATTAATAACGTCTAATTCAGCCTTGCGCATTTTGCGCGGTAGGGCGGGAGTCGGTAAGAGTCATCTGCTTGGCCAACTAGCATCAATTGCCTTCGTCGGTAATATAAATGTTATAGGTCTTGCGCCCACTCACAAGGCCAAAGAGGCCTTGAGGTCGAGCGGCTTTGAGCGTACCGATACTATCAAGGGAATGTTATTTAAATTAGCAAACGGAAGATTTTCTTTACCGAAAAATAGCTTGCTTGTAGTAGATGAAGCAGGGATGGTCGGTAACGATGATTATCAAGAGTTACTTAGAGTAGCTGCTACTCGCAAATGTAACGTTATTCTCTCGGGTGACGAGAGACAGCTAGCTTCCGTACAACGCGGCGGCATGTTTGAAATATTTGCAGGCATTTACGGTAGTAGCACGATATTAGATATCAAAAGGCAGCAAGCTTCATGGGGCAAATCAGTCGCAACGGCTTTCTCCGAGGGTGATGTTAGAAGCGGGATATCAATACTTAACCAAGAAAATCGAATTAATAAGCAAGAGGATAGAGCTTCCTCAATGGAGGCTCTACTTGCAGATTGGCATAAGAGCGGCGAGCTACCATGCGATAGATTAATACTAGCGGTTAAAAACAAAGACGTAGCGGCACTTAATCACGGCGTGCGCCAGTATTTAAAGGCGACCGGGAAGCTTACGGGTTTAGAAATAGAAGTCGGCGGTAATCACTATATGAAAGGTGACCGCATCTTAATCCAAAAAACAAATAAAGAGCTTGGTGTTATAAACGGTGATTTGGCGGAAATATTAGAAGTCACAAAGGATCGTTTTGTTATCTCTATGCAAAATACCGATAATTACAAGATAATAGAGTTTAACCCTGCGCAGTATAATGGATTCAGGCACGGATATGCAACTACGGTATTTAAAGCGCAAGGCGCATCCATTAAAGATGTATACGTTTTCCATGACGGATTTGCGGGACTAAGAAATAGCTACGTTGCATTATCAAGGCATATAACATCGTTAAATCTATATGTTAATAGTAAGGCAACACCTAGCCTTGAGTCTCTAATTAAACAATTATCTTATGACCCGGAGAGGGGAAGTAGTTTAAATTTACTAACGACAAAAGAATTAGAGGATAGAGCATTAGATACAAGGCTTGCCAATCATCAGAGCATGGCGGTTAGAGCGGTAAATTCAGCAATTGATTTTATCGGCAAAACGGTGACTTCAATGAAAGATAAATATCTACCGAAAGTAGAATATTATAATTACAAAGAACCGAAACAAAAAACAGAATCGCTAAGCTACGCTATTGATAGAATATATGAGCAGAATCAAAATATAGGTTTTGAAAGTGAAGCTTACGAGCAAAAGCTCGTAGTCGGCGGTAATATTAGTATATCCAATAATACTCTTAGTAGTACAAGTAATAAAATAAGTAATGTTTTAACCGATAGCGGTACGAATGCTCCTAAAACTTCGCTCTCGGCTAAGGATAGATTCTACGCAAACGCCGATTATGCCAGAAATAAGATACAAAGAGCAGCGGATTTACAAGCTAATTGGGATCACAAAGCAGAAGAATTACGAAGAGAAGTTTGCGTGTGTGCGGAACGCATAGCAATAGATTTGTTGGGGCTACCAAATAAGAGGCTATCGAACGGTAAAGAGTTAAAGTTCGGCGATAACGGCAAAATATCCGTTCGTATTAGCGGTGATCGAGCAGGTACATGGTATGATTTCAGTTCCGGCAAGGGCGGTGATATGTTTGCCTTGGTACAAGATGCTAAGGGATATGATTTTAAAGGAGCTGCCGACTATTTGAGACAATCTCTGGGCATTGAGTCTGATTCAGAGATTAATAATAATAGTCATTTACAATTAGTTCATGATCACGCAAATAGTAATATAACCGAAAAATATATTAAAGATAAACATCTTGAGGAAAGGGAAAACAAGCAAAAACAGGATTTGGTTAATAAATTAGTACAGAGATCGAAAGATATAACTGAAAATTCGATAGCATTTAGGTATTTAGCTAGTACCAGAGGTATCAGTTGTAATTTAGGTAATGATATAAAAACAGCGGGAATATATGCTAGCGAGCTAAATCGCTATCTGCCGTCACTGATTGCATATGCCAGAGATGAAAAAGGGAATATTACCGGCGGCCAACAAATACTCTTAAAAGCTAATGGATCAAAAGCCGATATTGCCGTACCAAAAAAATCATTCGGTAAAATATCCGGTTCATTCGTTGATCTCGGTAATCTTTCTTATAATAATAAAGAGGACAAGGTTAATAATTTTCAAAAAGATAACCCTGAGGCATCTGATTTAAGCGCTAAAATCACGATTATTGCAGAAGGATTGGAGACGGCTCTATCGGTAAAACAAGCCTTGAGTCGCATCTCTAATTATTCTCCTACCGCTATTAAAATACTATGTTCTCTCGGAATTAACAATATTAGTAATTATCAACCGAGAAAAGGTGAGAAGATAATCATTGCCGCCGATAATGACGGATGGGCTGCGGTTACCGATAAAACAATTGACGCGGCTAAAATAACTTTAGAGAGTAGGGGGGCTTATGTAGAGATAGCGAGACCGGTTAAGGAGGGTGATTTTAATGACGTCCTGATCTCAAGCGGAGAGAAGAGTATCCAAGATACTTTTAGTGATGCGATCAATAAACATCTAGCTACTAGTGTAAATCAGTATTTAGCAGCCTGTAATAAAACTACGGATATTATAAAGCTCTCAAACCAAGAGAGGGAAAATCTTACTTATATTCAGAAATACAATCTACCTGAAAATACTATAGTTGAAGCCTATCGTCTTGGCGGTAATAAAGGCACGGTTGCCCTTGAACAAAGTAGAAAATCCTTAGAATTTGCGGCTAATTGCTATACACAAAATAAGGATATACTGCTTGAGGCAAAGAATTTTGGATATGCTTTAAGTGAAGCTAATGCCACCAAAGCAATGATAGGTATGAGCGATGAGGAAGCCAATAGTTTTTGTACAAAAATTAGAGATAGCCACTTGGACGAATATTTAAATACGCATCTTCGTGATTTTAATAGACAGAAAAAATCTAGTTATGAACCAGAAAAACTTAAACCAATACTAGTATTAGAACAAAGATTTTTAAAAGAAACTTACGAATCGCTAAATCTACCGATTGATAAATATCGAGCTAATTACGCCTTATACTCAAAATTACAAGCAGCTGAAATTGCTGCAAAACAGCCTGAATTATTAAATAAAATATTTTCTTTAGCAGATAACTTACTGAAAGAACATCAAGCATCAACGATGAGTGTCTATCGCGACATGTCATTTTCGATAAACACTGTCGTAACACATCAAGCATTAGAAACGGCCGTTGCTATTAAAAAACAATTTAGACAACCAGAAAAACAAGCAGAAGCAAGGTTGCATTCTACATCACCTGAATTGGCATTAGCAGAAATAAAAAAAGAGCAAAATTTGCTTGCTGATTTACACGGGAATATAAAATATTTTTCTAGCAATAAAGAGCTAATGTCTAAAGTAGAGTTAGCTTATACTCAGCGTGAAAATAAAGATTTTGATAAGTTGGAGGTTATAGTGCAAAAAGCTTTAGAAACCGGCGCGGAAACCCAAGAAACGTTACTTCAAAGATTGAGGGATACAACCGATCTTAAGGCGGCTTATCAAACTCTTGATAAAATTATTCGGGAGCATAAAGTGCATAATCAAGTTGCGCTGGACTTAAGTCGCATTAATAGCCATTTACTAAACTTGAGTAATCAAAAGCAAGAAGCAAAAACTCCTGCTAAAGTGATTGACGTTATAAAACAAGAACAAGAGTTTTTAGCCGGATTACACGGTAACATTAAACATCCGGAATGCCATAGTGATAATTTAATAAATTCTATTAAAAATGCTCATGATAATATGCGTACGGATAATTTTGATAAGTTAAGTAAGTTTGTAACGTTTTTAGAAAAAAATACTAACGATCATACCGCGATTATTAGCACCTTAAAATCCACTAATGATCTCACTGAGACTCATCAAACTTTATTAAAAAACTATCAAGCAAAATGTATTAATTCTATCAATAATAAGATTTCTATATTAGATGCCGGGAAAACTATTACTTTAGATAGCAAGAAATTTGATTGCTCTATAAAATTCTTGGATTATTTAACTAAAACCCGTACTCATGAATATTTCCCCTGTAAGGAAGTTCAAAAAATTCAAAGTAAAGCTATTGAAAACCATAAGCAACTAGAGATGTCTAAAAGCAAGGGTCTAGAATTATAATTGTCACCATAATTGTCACCGAACAGTGGGGAGTAGCGGAACGGTAGGCTTTAGGTAGTGATTAAACTACTTAAGGCGTGATTAATTGTAACTTTGGAAAATAAGTTTTGTAACGGCTTGTATCTCTGGTTATCAAAAGAATTCCAAGCACGGAGGCGTGTGCGCCGATAAACAAATCCGGTAATACCGAGTTTTTAGTGCCGTTATTAGATTTATATTGTAGAAAAGCTTTACCGGCTAAAAAAAGTGCTTCTTTCGGCATTGGCATAATTTTTAAAAAGTCGCCGGAAAAAGTTTCCTCTAAATCTTCAATTCTCTCAAAGCCGATTGAAATTTCGGTATATATTATGTCATTGATAATTAGCTCGTGAGATTCGGCAATTAGGCTAAGTTTAGAGGCAGACCAGTCGTACCACTGAGGATCGATAGTCAAGATATCAAGTAATATATTACTATCTACTAAAATCATGATCTGGTTAATTTCATTATATATTCAGTAGACATATTTAACTTAGCTTTACCAGATAACTGCTCTAGCAATTTTGAACCTTTGCGTTTGCTCCCGTGTTGTTTTTGAATTAATATCCCGTCATCTTGTAAGATAAAATCAACTTCCGTACATGGAAGCATACCTAATTTAGTTCTCATCTCGTATGGTATAGTAACTTGTCCTTTAGTAGATACTCTCATAAAATCAATCTTAAATAAGTTTTGTTTTAAAATATTGCTGTATTAAGGTGGATGCGATGAGCTGCCACATATAAAATAATAATAACACACAAGTAAGGGTATGACAAGTAATACTCTTACTTGTATATTATGTTGAATTTTAGTTTCATCAAGTAAGTATCTTATATTTTCGATAAATCATTTCTTAATAATATAGTTGGTATATAACTTCTAACAGCGGTTAAGATTTCAACGAAATAATGATTCATTTTCTGCCATTCTTGTTCTGATACGCCATAGAGAACAGACAATCTTAACCATTGGCTAAATAAAACATTAGCAATAACCTCAGGGTGGTAATCTTGCTTTAAATAATCGGATGTTAGTGTATGAATAGCCGTGTTAACTCTAGTGCTCTGGCACTCCACCCGGTCTTGCGGTACATTGTCTAAATCTTCAGGGGCAGGTAATTTTGATTTTAAACTCTGCAATTTGCTATTTAGTATTTTTACATTAGGTGAGAATTCCGGATCCGGTAACTCAAAGGTAGTTTTTCTTATAAGGGTAATAATATTGCCCATTTCTTCAAAGGGTGATAATTTGTTAAGGGACTCATATGGTATACCACGCAACGGTGCATCTAAGGTGAACCAAAAATAAAAAATACTCATATAAAGAATTTTAATTTCCATATGTTCTGATATCAACTCAACAACAAGCTTTTCTAGTCCTGCTTGAAAAATAGCTGCCTCCTTTTGAAATTTGGTTGTTGCAGGAGGTAATTCAGAGTGAGTCTTTTGCGATAATTCCCAAATTTCATTTAATAATGACGCTGTTTCTATGTCATCTATTACTACATCATCTATCGGCTCTTCATCATTTATTGAGAGTTGTTGTATACTCGTAAGTATTTGCCCTCCGGCAAGCATAGCCTGTAGTAATTTATTAGTATGATCCATATAGAGTGGAATACAAGGTAAGCAATATTCTAAATATGAATTTGTGTCTGGCTTTCTATCTAGATAAGAGAAATAACCCACAAGCCAACCTATTTGTATTGTCAGTTGATTAATAGCATGATTAATCGATACCCCGTCTAAATATTCCTGCCATTTTTCATGTTGTTCATTTACTAACGGTATTAAAAAAACGAAGAATTCATTTTGCGGGCAAATTAAATCTTTTTGTTTTTTTAAAAGACTACTTCGAGAATTTGATAAATTCTCCATCATATCCATAATAATTCGACCTAAACGCAAAGTTTGAACCACAATGCTGCCCGGCGTATCCTCCTTTAATCGATTCAATAGCAAGGATTGAGTATTAGCATTTGAGTTCAAAAGATAATGATTAAATTTTGATAGCGATAATTCGGCATGTCGCCGTAAAAGGTTATTAATCTCCGGCTCTAAGTCTCTTGATTTATCCTGATTATAAATAGTAGTTGTAGCTCCCAAATAACAACAAAGATGTACCACAACCATTTCGGGAATTTGAACCATTTTTGCGCTTAATAGAGCTTCTTCTAACTTTTCTAAGAAATCGCTACAGTTTTGCAATGCGCCATATTCAAGGCTTGTTAAAGAAAAAAAGTCTACTCCTAAGTTATCATAATCAACACTACTCAGCATTGGTTGGGGGTATGATATATTTTTCTCTTTAGTCATAAAACCAGACGAATTTAAAACGGACAAAAATTGTATCTATTAGAAAGAAAGTATTATATTAAAATATATAGCAAAACAGTTTTTTATCTACCGCCTTTAATCCTTGGCAATATAAAGGATACAGCATTTTATCCGGCTAAAGAGCTTAGAATTGAAACAAATTCATCTAAGCACCATCTTATATATATACCGATTATATTATAGTCTTTGCCGAAAGCCTTGCCAATTAACGGCATTATTATTAATAAAAAAAACAATATTCCAAATCCCTGATCTTCAAATTTTCGGGAAAGCTTGGGATTTTTGTCTATTACGGTACTCATATAAATTATACTACCGTCAAGAGGAGGAATAGGCAGGAGATTAAAGACGCAAAGCAGAAAGTTTACCTTGAATATCGTTGCACAAATTGTATCAAAATACAACAAATAGATTTCCGGTAATATTGACAGTCTAATACTACATAAAAGACATGCTATAACGGCTAAAATAAAATTTGCAAAAGGTGCTGCCAATCCAACGAGAATCATATCTCTTCTTGGGTTTTTGAATAAAGACTGATTATACGGAACAGGTTTTGCAAAACCAAATATCGGTGCATTGATAAGGTGCAATCCGATCGGAAGTAATATGCCGGCTAACGTAACATGTTTTAATGGATTAAATGAAAATCTACCCATATCTTTTGCCGTTGAGTCGCCTAGATAATAAGCGACTCTAGCATGAACATTTTCATGAATTACCAATGAAAATAAGAAAATAGCAATATATCCGATAAATTTTATACTTGTAACAAACATGCTTAATCTTTTAAAATCTTGTGCCAGTGCTTAATGTAATAATTTTATACCACCGAATTATGCTTGAGAATATTGATAATTCTAGAGGCTTGCAATCACAATTATTTTCCTTCTTTCTTTTGTTTTTCTAATTTATATGTATCAGAACCGTGAACTAACACTTGAGAGTCCTTTACTACTAAATGCTGGTTACCGGTAATCTCCACGCTACGTGGAAAATGTTTATTAATAACCCAACTAGTTACGCCGGATACTATTGCGGAAAATGAACCTGATAGCATAAGTATTAAAAAAATTCTACGAGTGCGTTGCTTTATGCCACACTCGATTAGGTTAGCTATTTCTTGTTTACACTCTATTAATTCAGTTTGCGTCTGCGTTCTAGCTTCATTAATATAATGACTTAAATCCTGAATGCACGAATCTATCGATCTGTGTATTTCTCGGTAGTTATCATTATGAGACTTACATAGAGTGTCTACAAGATCGGGAATAGCGGCAGCAACGGCCTTTGCTACTTTGTCCTGTACACCGGAAAGTATTTCTTCCGTCTTACTCGGTAAAATAACTAAAGTATTTATTAATGCCTCAAGTCTATCATTATTTTCTTTAAACATTTCTATCGGCAACTCAAGAGTGTCGCTTGTTTCAGTAATTGTGTTTATTGCGGACTTAAAAGACTCCATTACCTTATTAGTATGAACTCCAAAAGCAGTGGAGATAAAATCAGCTTCAGAATGTATTCGAGTAATAACGTCTTCTAAAGATTTCATTTTCTCTGGCAAGATATACTTACTTTGAGGTTTTTCGGTATTATTACTTTGTTCTTTTGTTAATTTATCCGACATATTTAAAATCCTTTCTGGTTAATTAATTTAATCATCTTGGGTAGTAGTTAAATTTCAAGCTCATCAAACTCAACCTCTTCTTTCTTAGTAATGCTTTTTTGATTTTTTGTATTCGTTACAGAACTACTAGGTTGTTTTATTTTTGAGCTAGACTGATCATCTATAACCAGAGGTTCTAACTCTTTTTGTTTTTGAGTAAATAGCTCGATACTATCCTGATTATCTGTAGTATTAATATTATCACTGTCGGAATAGTCATCATCATCTTGCTCTAATAAACTAGGATCGCTACTTTCTATAATTTCCTCTAGCTCTTTTGCCTCAACAAATCCTGGATTCTTATCTTTTCTTTTGGCTTCTGGGGTTTGCATTTTGGATAACCTAACCTCAGGTATCGGTAATAACGTATAACACTCCCCAATGCCAAGACTTGCAAAATCATCTAGTTTTACAAGAGGCTTTTCTTGTTGCTGTTCATTATAACTAATGCCGTCCCTGAAAGTATTAGCTCCGAAGCTAGTGTTTTTCTGCTGACGGGTAACGGTCTCAGAGCCGCATATCGAGCTGTAAAGTTTACCCATCATCGGATCATCACTTTGAAACGCAAATTTTGTTTTAAATAAAGCAAAGAGATTACTTGCTTCACCTGAGCCGTAATGAGCAAATAGCTGGCTTGATGATTGCAAACCGGCTACTACGCAAGTACCGTATTTACGTCCTTCCTGCATAAGCTTAGCAAGACTCGGAAATCTACCGAATGCAGCTAGTTCATCCATAATAAACCATATACGCCTATTTCGCAGTGAATCATGACGCATTAAATTAGCGATAGCTAGCTCTGCAAGGCTTGCATTAAGTGAGATAGTAAGTTCTCTTGTAGAAGGCTCGGATGCTAAAAATAACCAACCGCCAAAACCTTCATCAATTTTTTTAATATATTCTTGTACCGAAAAGCTACCGGCATCCCTTTGGTCATGTAAAAACCTCAATGGTTTAATATTCGTCATCAACACCGACATTATCGAGCTTGCTGCTTTTGCATTATCTTTTGTAAAATATTGAATGCAGTCCGTACCTTGGAGCATTCTTCTTAACTCCTTGTGATCACTCTGACATATCGTTTTACGTAATTCTTGCAGTGAATATTGCTGATGTTTCTGTAAATAGCTCACTACTTCAACAAAAATACTTTGAGCGGCTTCTTCCCAAAAGTCGGCAGCATTTCTATTATTCTTCCTACTATTAAAGCCGATCAAAGTATCGACAAACTTCTCTAAGCACCTTGCTTTACTGCAATCCGTCCAGAAGTCCCAAGCTTTTGCTCTTT
The DNA here is from genome assembly GCF_034366785.1 of Candidatus Trichorickettsia mobilis. Taxonomy (NCBI): domain Bacteria; kingdom Pseudomonadati; phylum Pseudomonadota; class Alphaproteobacteria; order Rickettsiales; family Rickettsiaceae; genus Candidatus Trichorickettsia; species Candidatus Trichorickettsia mobilis. Next base: position 21,683 of record NZ_CP112935.1, on the reverse strand, counting down.
CATCAAACGGATTAAAGATAATATCACCTCGCTTTTGATCGTAATATTTAGCAATCATCTCGCCGGTCTGATCGATAATAATAGCCGGTTGCTTTTTTTGCTCTACTTGCGGCAATAAATTATGAATAAGGTTAGTTTTGCCCGAGCCTGTAGAACCGGTGATTAAAAAATGTCTGGTTTCCATATCTTTAACCAAAGGCATTTCGCCGATATAAAACTCGCTACACAACTTTAATCTTTTTAACTTAATCTTAACTTGCTTAGGTGTTAAAATTATGCCGCTACCATCGTTTTTTCTCTCCGTTTTTAAATCACGTCCGAATTTACTCCAGAGGAGAAACACTATGCTGCCTGCCAAGCTTCCGAAGCCAAGCGATTTGAGGATTAGTGATCGTGATACTAGTATCGCTTGATCCCATGCCGATTTAAAGCGACTACTAGCAATGATGCTGCTTGCAAGCATTCTCTTTTTCCATAATTTACCTTCCGAGTAAGCGTCAACATTAGCTTTGCTTTTACCGATAGAAATAGCGGATAGTGCCGGATGTACCGCCAGCGCAAGTTTTGCTTTGGCATAAGTGGCCGCTCCGTCTAGATCAAACTTCGTAGTATTGTTAGAACTAAAACTCCAGGTAAGACAAAACCCGGCAAGTAGTGATACAAAGATAGTAGTACCGACCACTTGCCTAAGCATCCGTACCTTGTGCAGAAATACCTGACCGCCGCCGATAAAGTTACTAATCATATCGTTACCTTCTTCGTTTTATTGTACAGACGCAGCAAATTGTCTAAATACTCAACTAGATTAGTTACAAATCCCACTGGACTTCTAGAAAAACATAGTTTTTTAAAGAGATGCTTGATATCATAAGAATGAAGAATATCGATAAAATTGGGTGCTATTATGCGAAGCTTTATCAAAGCAAGGTTAAACAAGGATAATTTTTGGAATTTGATGTTTTTCCTTGGTATGTTCATTGGAGTAGCTATTGCTTTTGCTACTGATACTATGATTTTGTCATGGGTGACTATTGTTGGCGTTATTTGGCTTGTAAAAATAAACTCAGATATTACTTTTAATAAAGATAAGCTAGAATTCGTTATTAATGGCAATAAAAAAATTAAAACATCAGGTAAAGAATTTATACTACTTATGTTTGCATCTTTTGGTGTTATGGCTCTGGTCGGCTTTATACTTGATAGTCTTAAAATTGATGACTCGTCAATATTATTAGCTGCGATGATGAGCCTACTAATTTTTTTACCTGCTTTATACTGCATATTAAGAAACCTCCCTATTGCCGTATATTTTAAAAAAGAAGCTTGGATTGCTGAGAGGTGCGCTGAACCTTACAGCTCGAGCGATAACTGGAGAAATAGTCAACATCATTTGTCTACAACAGAAAGCTTTATGCATCCTACTAATGCATATCGTGACCCAAGAAACAGTTTTCTGCAGGGAAATATTTATCATCGCAAATAGTGCTTTCATCTCATTTCTCGCCTTTTGGTTTTAAAGATTTTTCAGACGGTATTTGTATCGCCTTTTCCCCGCCTTTCAAATACTCTCTGGCCTTTTGCTCGGAATTCATACCACCTACATTTAAATCACCAGAATTACCCACAGTAGGAATTAACGCTAAAGTGCCGAGTACCTTGGAAGTTTTACCCTGCCCGATTCTATCTTTTTCATACTCCTGAACTTTCTTATCCATCCCTTGCTCCATGAGCTTATTTTTATGCTCAACTGCATCTATTTGCCCATCAGCATTTTGCTTCATATCATTACCTTTTGTACTAAGATTATTCTGAGTTTTTTGGATATTTGTTTGCATAAGATTAGGGTCTAATCCTTCTTTAGCAGCTTGTTGTTGTAAATCTTTTTGACCTTGATCATTAATCTTGCCTGAATGTTCGTTATGGAATGCTATTTTATCTTGCGAGGCAGTATGTATGACATTGTTCTTAGCGGCCTTTACTTGGGCTAATTCTTGGGAGACTTCACGCTCAACCATTGAGTTCCAAACCTTGTTTGCCCTTGGATCATTAGATTCAATCATTTTGTGAGCCGCTTCTTGCGATACTCCGTATGTTTTAGCTACAGCTAACTCCGCCTCATGAGTCATGTCACGTCTATCAGTCCCGCCTCTACTTGCTGATGACTGTATAGCAAGATTATAGTTGTCCACCTCCTCTTTTCGTTGTGATATTGATTGACCGTAGCTTTGCATTTTGTCATAACTCGCTTTAGTACTTTGAGCCAAGCTTTGATCTACACTATCATCTTTGGTGTAATGTTCATTAGACGCTGCGCGCAATAGAGTGTTAAGTGATTTACTGCTATTATTTTCTCTATTTATAGAATTCTGTTTATCAAGAGATTGATTACTACTATTTTCAGCACTAACGCTACCGTCTGCTCTGACACCGGTTTCTCCCTTGATCAAAGGAACTGCGCTAGGTATTTTAACGCCCCCATCGACATATGCATTAACACTGGCTTTTGCCGCCTGACTCCAACCATAACCGTCACGATCATGTAGAGACTTAGTATTGTTGATGGCTTCTTGCATCGCTTTGCCTTCTTCAGTCGTAGTATCGATATTAAGAGATTCACCAGCAGCTTGTTTTTGAGCTAAATGCGCTACACGATCAGTAGCCGTACTAATTGCCGAGCTTTGTGATTGCTGATAATGTTGCTCGTCACTTTTCATTGCGCTTAAACTTTTGCTAGCTCCCTCGTGTAAACTGGTATTAAGCCCCTCTTCCATAAATAGAGCTCTTGAGCCAGAAGATTTATTGACTCCGAAACCGCTGGTAATACTACTTGTTCCATCTGCAAAATTCCTTAGCATTGAACCGTCCGCCCCTTGTATTTGCGTAGCCCCTTCTTGATGCAGCTGGTTAAAATCGGTTTTAAACCCGGACTTATTGCCTATACTTGCCGTGTCTTTGCTTATATTGTCAAAGCTTCTATTACCGGTGGTTGCCTCTTGACTTGCCGTCCCGGCGGCAGAAGTACTTGCCGATTGCAAGGTACTTGCTAAATGTACAAAACTACCCACACCGCCTTGAACGATTGCAAAACTTAGGAAAGGTATACTCATTTGCAAACCGCTAGCAACTAAAACGATAGTATCTACCGATTCGTGTACTTGATTAAAATTAGCGAACGTTAGCTGCCCCCCGGTTAATGCCGAACCTCTAAGGTTGCTATATAGCTCAATGAATAGGTTTAATACCGCGTTCAACGCAGGCCATATCTGAAGACTGAATACTACGGTACAATATTTTAGATAATGACTAACGCCGCCTGATAAAATCATTAGCGGTACAATAAAAATAAAAGAAGAGTAAATTAAGGCTTTCGTGATATTAAGCAGCATAGGTAAATATTTTTTAGCAAGGTCTCCCGATATCTTCCAGTTACTTTTTTGTAAATCATCTGCCCTAGTATAGCCGTATTTATCGCTAATATTACCCCAGTCTTTAAGAGCGTTAATCATCATGTTTTGCCTTATAATCTCGGCAGCCGAGGCCTCTACTCCAAGAGAAGTAGCGTAACCTACTTCTAAGTTTCTATTAAGCAACTGATTAATTTGCATATTGCCGAGACCGTCATTATTACCGGCTATAGAAAAGTCGGTACCTTTATATTTAAAATTTAAAAAATCTATTTCCGGTTTTAGGTACTCTTTAAGTGCCGCCCCCGCCTCTTTGCAATTTAATCGCTCAAGTTTTTTATTGATTCTAAAATCAACCTGACGAAACGTCCCTGCTTTTTCCGTTACTAAACGAAACATATCGGTACTGTTAAATACGTCCTCAGGAGTAAATCTAGTACCGATCATAGATTCCAGTACAACGCATCTTTTAAGAAAGATATTCATGTTACGGGCAAATTCCGGGTTGTTAATACGCCAGTTTTTAGATTCTTGTACTAACCTTTGTCCAAAAATAAGACCGTAATCTTTATAAGCCATAGAATCGACCCGCGTGAATGCTTGCTCGAAGAGAGATGTAATGCCGGCACCGAGAGCTTCTAATATTCCGACAGGCAAAACAAATGCATAAGGAAGACCGCTAACTACCTCTCTTTTGCCGCTAATACGATCTACAACCCATATATCGGCTTTTGGCATTAGTAGCGCCGATATTAGCATTAACATACCGACGGTTTTCAGCAAATAATGTCCTACTCCGCCTTGCGAGCTTTCCGCCATACCTCTAAGCGCATAATAGGAGGTTGCAATGAGTGCCATAAGCTTAATCATCGCTCCCGTAAGATCACTATCCATAATCATCTTAATGCCGTTTAGAACATAAAACATTGCATCATAATGTCCGTATGTATGTACCGCAAATTGTATTCCCATATTACCTACCTCTACTATCGGCAAATCTGCTAAAACCCATTTCAAAAACATCTTGTTGTTTTAAAAGACGCTCTTTGACCGCAATGATAGTTTGGAGTTTATCCATAGCCATGTATTTTTTATCTCGAAGCAGCGTTTGTACGTTTTCAATATTACGGTTAAATCTTTCAATGGAAGTATTATCTAACTGCGCGGTCTGCAAAGTATCTACCGCCGTTTTTGCCTCATGAAGCATTTTTTGCATGAAGTTAGTAACCGTGTCATAACAAACTACCTCAACGAATTCTGAGTTACCCGCGAGCATAGCAACGCTTTCTTTATTTTTAAGTGCTAGCTCAATTTCAAATAAGGTGATGATCGGAATTTGTGAATATTCAATTAAGGCTTGTTCCTCATCAGACAACTCACCCTTATTTGATTCAATCTTATCAAGAATTGAGGTCAAGGTAGTTTCAACCTTGCCGTATAAGGTATCCGACCTATTATCGACCGAGGCTTCCGTTGCCACCGGTTTTAGGCATTTAGTCTTTTCGTTGCAAACATATAATTTGATTTTGCTTGTTCCTACTCCGGGCTTGCCGATATATTGCTCAAGTAAATCTTCTTTTTCGACCAAAGATGGTAATGTACTAATCGTAGAAATACCGTCTGTTTTAGTACCGATAATACTGCCTGAAATCGACATAATTAATTCTTTCATTCCTGTCGGCGCATTACCGTCACCGTGAGATAGGGCTTTCCATACTAAATTAAAATTATCGGGCAACATTGATTTTAGCTGGTCATTATCACCGGTCTCGCCGTGTCTATCAGGATTATCTTGGCATTTCTGAGTAGTCTCGTGTAAATCGCTGCCACCTTTAACAATGGATGATTTAGTCATACATTTCTGGCTTGTAGCGGCATTAAATTTACCCATTAGACCATCGGCAATGGCCTTACCATGCTCGCACTGATTAAAGGTCATACCGTTAATATCTCTGGCTACGCTTTCTAAATATGACATAATATCTTCGCATTGCGGGCAAGCTTGCTTAATGGCCATTTTAGCAACATAAGCTCCGCTACTAGCCGCAACCGCTTTAAAATATTTAGCAAACTCAGCTCCCTTAATAAATGAAAAACCGCCCCAACGCAGATCACCGGAACCGGTACAAGGATCAAAGGCGATGCTCGGTAATTGAATCCCTAGAGGTTGTAAATCCATAGGTCTCGGCCCTCTGGTAATAATAGAACCGCCGGTCATATAACCGGCCCTTTGATCGCTGATAACAGCTCCTTTATTTATGCTGGTCATCGAACCGCCTTGACCAGCAAATTTTAAGAAACCGTCAAGACCGCCCGCTTGAGTGCTGCTCGTAGCCGTCATTAGCTGTAATAGCAAAATAAATATTAGTCTTGGTAAATATTGAGAATAAAACACTGATATTACCTTCTGCTCTTATTAAATTTTTGGCCTCGCTCATCGTTTAGATTACTTGCAAGTACTACGCTAGATTCCAACTCCGACAAGCTACTAAGACCTCTGGATAGTTCAAATAACCGGTTGCCGTCTTTAGCGACCGCTACTAATGTCGGAACTAGATTAATACCTAATCCTTGGGCGATTTTACCCTCGCTACTATTAAGGTTGCTAGTTTCAAGAGTAAATCCATGTTCTTTGGCAAAGTTAGTGATTACGGGAGTAAAAGCCTTGCAATAAGCGCAATCCGGGCTTACAAATAATAAGAGATCAAACTTCTTGGCAAATTCTTTAACAATAACTATCTTTCCTTGTTCATCGACCGCCCGCTTGATTTTGTTGGCATATACATTAGTCGGGAACTCGGTTACATCGGCTATTTCAGGATTAGTAAAATTAGCCATCTCAGACGCATGTACCAAACGAATGCTACCTTCATGCATCCGGGCTTCTAGTTTTTTATATTTAACTATGGCTTGTCTTAAAATATGGGGCGGCGTATCTTCTCTAAAACCAAGCTCTACCATTTGAGCTCGTGCATCATCCATTTCTTTTTTACGAACTTCTATGGCATTTTGCGCTTCATCAGGAGTCGGGTAGTGAAACTGAAAAGAATCTATATTTTGTAGCCCCGTTCTCTGGTCTTCAAACCAATAAAAGCCGCGATATCTATCTTTGCACTTGTAAAAACCACCTACCCCTGCATATACGCTATTGCTACACGCTGCCGTTAACAGCAAAATAGCGCAGATTGTTTTAATGATATTAATAATAGATTTAGTGTTAATTACCCTCGCGTTACTCATCTATCATTCCTCTTTTACTTTTGAATTAACGCCGGAAGCTTTATTCTTAGGATGAGCTTCTTGCTGAGTATCAAATTTATTACAGTCATTATTAAGAGAACCCTCGATACGTCCCTTAACATCGGCAATATTAGGCATAACTATTTTTTTCTGTATCTCGGCGGCTACTTCCGAAAAATCCATTTTGCTAAAATCAACTCTAGATAACTCATCTAAAGTAAGACCTCGGCAATTAGGGCTACCGCCGCTACCGAAATTAAGTCCTAGTTGCTTACGTGCTTGTACCTGTACGACTTTTTCTAGAATATTGCTAAAGCAACAATAATGATGGTTGATAAGAGTGGTAATACCCGCGGTTTTCTTAGCACTCTTACCGACATATATACATAGATTCTTCTGCCTTTTTTCTGACAGAATTTCCTCATCCTTACTGCATTTAGCACCTAATTTCTTGCCCCAACCTTTTGGATATACGTGACAGCAACTTTGATAACCAACCGGTTTCTTCGAACAATTCCTCGATAGGCCTTCAAAGATTTTAAAATTTACGCCGTCACTTTTTCCTTGTGATAAAGCACCAAGCTGCGCAACTGAGGAGACCATATCGGCATCCATTTCATAAGACTTATCGATGCAATTGCCGTCTATACAAGGGACGCCCTCACAAACAAGACCTTCCGCTCCGTCCTTATCCTCTGCTCCGTATCTAACGGTTTCCGACTCAATTACCGTTGGAATCCAGCGTTTACAGCTAAATTCTTTTAAAATGTTAACGCAGTTGCCTAAACTATCTCGAAGAACGCAATCGCGCTGGCCGAGCGAATAACATTTGGCATGCTGGGCGCAGTTATTTTTACTCGGATAATTACATTGTTTGTTATATGCCCACTCCCAGCAATCACGGTATACCTCGAATCCTTGCACTAGTCTCATGCCGCTACTAATGCAATATTTACCGTTATCGGAGCATGGATAGCTTGAAGTAAAACGATTACCCGCCTTGGCATGATGGACAAAACAAGTTAAAACAACGGCTATGCTAAGTATTATCGATGTAAGAAAATTGCGTGTCGTGAGGCGCTTTATCATTTTAACATACACCTCTCAGTCCAATCTTCAGACCACACTTCACATACCTGATAAGTATCTCGGTATTTATATTTAAAAACATAATTATCCCATGCTACCCGCCATCTACTATAAAGAGGCGTTATATTACCTATACCTCTACCTCCCGGAGGAAATCCTATAGTTGGGTGTATTTGATCAATTCCTACCCCTAAACTACTTGCTATAAATAGCCTTACTCCATCGTTTATCCCTTGTGCAGACAGACTTGATTCAGATCCGGGGTAGCCGCTAATATGCCAACCGTGCCGTTTCTTCTTCCACTTTACCGACCATCCCCAATCTATATAATTCTGATAAAGCATATGCCCGCCTAAGGCGATTTCTCTATCTTGCCATTCTCTATATCTAACTCCCGTCTTTGCGCATGTTAAGGTTAGATTATCATTGCAGTTATATTGATTCCTCGGTTCTTCACAGAAAAACTGATCATATTCGGTGTTTTTCTGATCTTCTCTTTTAATTTCTATGTAGTAAGTCGGCTCTTTGTGGATTGCGCCTTTAACCGTTTTACAATTAAACCCCAGCTCAATAAGCCTTTTCATTAAATCAGCCCCTACCTGACGCATAGTTTTTTCCGTGCTAGTTACTATGTCATCGGCATCGAGTTTATGCATACGATTGCCGGACTTGGTATAATCCGGCTCTAACTCGTTTTCATCGTAAAACTGGTATTCTTTAGACCCGCGCTGTTGCCTGCCTGCGTCATCTAAGTCCGTTTCTTTTATAGAATTAAGCTCATTCGCCTTGCCTTCAGCACCAATCATTCCTTCAATAGAGTCGTGGTGGTTTCTTGATTTAATTTGCTCCGGTGCATTATCATTTTGCTTTTTCATATTTTGTAGCAATGAGTCTTTATCTTCGATATGCTTATCAAATAAATCCGTTACTTTGTTAATTTGGGTTTGTATGGCAAGTACCTGATGGCCTGCGCACAAGAACAAAATTAAACTTACAAACTTGAGGATTTTCTTCATGTATGGACCTATCCTCTAATGCAAGAAAAAAATAATATAATACCAAAAAAATCAAAATGCATTCATGTATCCGACTTATAGTTCAGTAAATTAGTCCTTACTATCTATTACCATCTATAGCCCTGATGGAATTCGCTACTTACAAACTTAAACATAATCATTTGATCGGCTTCATATAGAGCCCATGAAGAAAACAGTTTTTTTGTAAGTAAAGGTTTGTCTTTTTTTGCCATCAATATTTATCATTACATCTCGCATATTCCTGATCGGAATTCTCTTAAATTTTAATAGCTATTGGCGCAAGTGACACCATGTTTCTTACACTTTAGCTACAAACTTTACTTTCAACATAATTATTACCAGAGTTTAGTACTGCAAATACGACTCTGGCTAATTTATTAGCAATAGCAACGGTTGTTCTATTATGACCCCTTCTGTTATATAAATTAAACATCCATTGTGTAAATCTACTATAATCTTTTTTAGCTTTCTGTGATTCAATAGTAAGCCTTGGCTTTGTATTAAGCACAGCCCTTGCTCCTTGAATTAATAGAGTTCGTAAGTACATATCACCTCTTTTACTAATTCCAAGTAACTTTTCTTTGCCACCACTAGAACTTTGTCTTGGTACCAACCCAAGCCATGCAGATAATTGCCTGCCATTTTCAAAACAACTTCCATTACCTATTGATGCTATCAGGGCGGTGGCTGTAATTAAACCTATACCAGGTATAGAAGTTACTTGTTGATACTTATCTAATTCCCTAGTCATTATCTTTAGCCTGTTTTCTAAGTCTTTTATTTTCTTGTCATTTTCTATAAATTCCTCTTTTAAATCACTAAAGGTTTGCTTGCTTATTTGACTTAAATTGTCACTGTCTAAGATTTCTATTAACTTTGCTATAATTTTATTTATACCTTGAGGGATAATTATTCCAAATTCATGTAGCAATCCTCTAATCTCATTAGCAAGTGCCGTACGATTCTTCACTAATCTTGCTCTTACTCTATGAATCGATAATATATCTTGTTGTTCTACACTTTTAACGGGAACGAATCTCATATTAGGCCTTGAGACAGCTTCGCATATTGCTTCTGCGTCGGCCTGATCGTTTTTATTAGTTTTAACATATGGCTTTACAAATTGTGGCGCCATTAATTTTACCTCATGTCCTAGTTTGCTAATTTCCCTAGCCCAATAGTTAGCGCCACCACAAGCTTCCATGCCTACTAAACATCTAGGTAAATTAGCCATAAACATTAATACCTGATCTCTAATCAATTTTTTCTTTAAAACTGTCTTGCCATTTCTATCTACACCGTGAACTTAGCTGGTAGAGCGACTAGTTTCCTATGCCGCCCCCCATTTAGAACCACATCATGCCCTATTAAGGCAATGGGCTCAAGATATCATCCTTCACATAGTCTTTATCTTTTATAAGATTTGATGGTATATTTTTACTTTTGGTAACGGGTTACGCTCGGTAAACAGCTTAAACTTATCCCAAGTAAATGATTTTCTCTGACTGCGACGATTTAGCCATTTGAATAATATTCTAACTGCTTGATATACAAAAACTCTTACCGCTTTATAGTTAAAACTTACACCATAATACTGGATATGCCCTCTTAACTTGCTGCAAAAGCTCTGCCATATAACAGTTAGTTTATTACTGTTTCTAATGTCTTTACACCAGTCCTTAACTCTCTTTAGTTTAGTACTTATCCGTTTACCGCAACTCTTTACCTTAGGTATTATGTTACCTTTCCTAGACTTGCCAAGGTAGAAGGTAAAACCCAGAAAATCAAATGCTTCTTGCTTTGCACCTTGACTTAACCCTTTCTTCGAAAATCTTACCAACTTGGTCTTTTCCTCATTAAGTTTAAGGTTATATTTCTCGAGGCGCTTTGCTAAAGCTGTTTTAATTCTATTTGCGTCCTCCTTATACCTACAACACATGACCGCATCGTCCCCATAACGAAACAGTGTTACAGTTCCTTTGCAATGCTGCTTTACTACTTCCTCAAACCATTGATCCAGAACATAATGGGCGAAGACGTTTGCAAGTATTGGACTAGCACAACTACCTTGTACTATCCCTTCTTCTTGAATAGTCAGCTCTCCTTCAGATAATATTCCTGCTTTAAACATGCGGACTATGTATCTTATCAGCTTCTTATCGTGAATCTTTTCTTGCAACATTTTCGTTAATATGCTTCTATCAATGGTACCAAAGAAATTGGCTAAGTCTATATCCAGTACGTTCTCAACTTCATTTTTATCAAGATGTTGCCTAAGTGCTCTCAAAGCATCATGACACCCCATTCCTACTCTGAATCCATAAGAACATTTTAAGAATATTGGTTCATAAATACTTTCAAGTGTTTTCTGCATCATTTTCTGACAAATCTTATCTTCAAAATTGCTAATTCCTAAAGTACGGTATTTACCTGGCTTGCCTTCTTTTGGTATTTTCACTTCCAGAACGTTACCTGGTATATAAATCATATTCTTTAGTTTATTAACTAATTCTTTGATATTTTCTGTGAGCTTCGATCCGTACTTAGCCTTATTCACTCTATCTACTCCCACGGCTTTATTTGCATCTAGCTCGTGATAGCAGACTGTAAGTGCATCTTCATTGAACAAATGCATGAGATTGTTAAAGCTCTTGCCTTTATCCTGTGAAGACAACCATGCTATTCTCTTCAATTTTGTTTCTGTTATTATTTGATAATCTGTTGTTATCATAACATTTCCTTTTAGAGATCGATTTTACCCGCGGGCCTTTCCTCCAGCGACATTACTCGAGTTCTTAGGTACTATGCCCGATCTGATTTCCTGTATTTCTTTTCAGCTTCCTTGCTATTATACTTGTCAGCTAATACTGCCGTTTCAAGCAGGAAATACAGGATCTCCCACGTTCCTAAATAAACTTTTATTACATGCCATGCTCTTAGACCCCGAAGACCTCCACTACAACTGCCTATTTACGTTGCTTGTGATGTTGCATTCCTGATTTTTCACTCAGTCTGCGATCTTATAAATTAAAGTTAACGAGGCTCAATAACTTCAGCCCTTCGGCTTACGGCCTATAATATTTCTGTCTACGCTTAGTTAGTTTTGTTACCAAAACTAACCCAAGACTCGATATATAGTGTGCTAGGTCGGCACTTCTATGACTGTTCCTTCCTCAGCTAGTTTATTTACGCTTCGTGGCGCACGAAAAACTCTTTTTGCTATATCTATTCCTATCGTGTTAATATTCATGTGGATCTCCCTATTATTTATAGTTTAAAATTAACCTCTATCTTAGAACGATAACAATTGATATCGATTCTGTATATAGGGTAGATCCATTCCATCAAATCACACTCGTGCCGCCGAATAAATTTAACTGCAAATGTACGTTATAATATTTATTTTTTTTAAGCCAACGATATCGCATACACTACTAATAAAAACCACCCCTTTGTAGTTAATTTTTCTAAATAATTCTACAAGCTTCTTCAAAATCAAGTCTTGGTAGACGAGGGAAAAGGTTATCAGTATTTCCATAGCCAATGTTACAAATAAAATTTGATCTCCAAGAAGTTTCAGCAAAAAAAGTTTCATCGAGCTTGTTATTGTCAAATCCGGACATGGCTCCACAGCTAAAGCCAAGTGCGCGAGCTGCCAAGATAAAATAAGCTCCCTGCAAAGAACTGTTTCTAAATGCCGTGGTTTCAGCAAGAGCTTGATTTGATGCGAACATTTCTCTGTAAGTCGGGGCGTGAGGGAAAAGCTTTTCTGTTTGATCATAAAATTTTTCATCTTGAGCGATAATGGCGGTAACAGGTGCTGATTTCACCTTATCAACATTTGCTGGAGACAGGCAGGGAAGCAGCTTATCTTTCTGTACACCGTTGCGTATAAATACAATGCGAGCTGGGCTAAGATTAGCACTTGTAGGGCACCATTTCATCAGCTCATATATATCACGGAGATTTTGATCACTTATTTCCTTAGGGAGCCAAGAACTGTATGTTCTTGCTTCAGTAAAAAGTTGCTTTAAGCTTTCGCTTGCAATTGGATTCATTTTATTATTTCCTTATATAAATTTTATTAGATAAATGCGATTAAATGTTTAGTCGGCTTTAATTTATTATTTTTCTATTAGCTCTTTCCCAATGTTTTTGCAAACTTGAGCAAAGTTAGGATCAGTATTTAATAACTGCTTACCATGTAATAAAAGTCCGTAAAGAGTAGCAGGATCATGTGGGTGGAAATAATCCAACCCTGCTTTGATAACCAGCCCACCAAGCATAATTTTTTTATGAGTATCTTTTTTACGATCAAGATAAGACAGTTTTTGTTGCTGCATACGACAATAATAAAGTTTTCTGATTACTCGATGTAACTGGTTACGTATTAGCTGATTTGGTATTACTGGGAACTTTGTTGCGCGTTGCCAGCTCCTTAAATTCCTTTAGTATTGGATGATCTTTATTTTCAGATTTACTTAAGAATAATAAAGCACCGGTAAGCAATTTATTATCCATAGCAACGCTCGCCGTATTAATAAAAATAGAGAATAACTCATCTTTTCTTTTGTTAAGTAGCTGTTCTTTTTGTTGCTCTAGTTTAGCAATTTTCTCTGTTAAAGAGAGATCTTTCTTAGGCATCTATGATATTTTTTTAGAGTTAAAGTTAGGCTTAATAGTTACAGGCAAGTTTTAAATCTTCTGCAGGGACAAAGTACGGTTGTCTCTTGACACATTGATTTTTTCTTATAGGGCTATTTTTAATAGCAAACTTGCCTAAATTATTGATATCTATTTCATGTCCTTCTGAGATAGCCATGTAAATATTTTCTGCAAATATATCGATAATAACTTCAGCGGTTTTTTCATCGCATTCCATGTTTTCTGCAATATATTTAACAAACTGTTCTTTATTCATTTAATTACCTGATTAATAGTAGTCTTTATCGAACCTTATTGTAATAATAATATAACACCTAGTATAGAACAATTTATACTTTAAATTTGCTTATCTATTTACGCATTCATGTTACCCTGAATGCTACGCGCTCAAATTAGATAAATTTTAAATCAAGAAGTAATAAAACTAGAAATGGCGATTTATCATAATCACAAATCATCTGTGCAGCGTAGCAAAGGACAAAATGCTGTTGCGTCTGCTGCTTATATTTCTAGAAGTAAGCTTACTTATCAAAGTATAGATAAGGACACGGGAGTTGTAACAGAAATAGTATATGATTATTCCGACAAGGAAGGCTTGTTTTTTAGTAAAATATATGCTCCTAATGCTGTAGCAGAGTGGGTGTTTGATCGTGAACGCTTATGGAATAAAGCTGAACATGTGGATATAAGATGTGATGCCAGGCCTGCGCATAAAATGATCCTTGCTTTACCCAAAGAACTGACCGAAGAACAGCAGATTGATATTATTGATGATTACGCCGATTTCTTAAATAAACAAGGAATCATAGCAGATATTAATATTCATTATGACCGAGAAAATAACCCTCATGTACACATTCAAATGACTACCAGAGAGTTGTTACAATCAGAGAATGGTGAATTGGTCTTTGGTAAGAAAGTTAGGGAATGGCAAACCATACCTTTTCTAAGATTACAGCGTGAAGAGTGGGGTAATGTGGTTAACCGACATCTGGAATTTCACGGACATATTGATCGCATATCTCACCTGTCGCATAAGGCTCGAGGCATTGAGTTAATCCCCGGTGTTCATCAAGGGCCAGCTAATTATATTAAATCAGCAGAACTTACTCAGCTTAACGAGGAAATAGTAAAAGAGAATGCTGTAATGATTCGGGATAACCCCGAGCTTATTTTCCAAAAGCTGTCAATAAACAAGCCGGTATTTACGCCGGAAGATATTGCAAAAGTACTGTCGGAAGTACTTTACTCAAGTATAGAACTCTCGGAGGTTGCGAAGGAACAAGGCGGCGTATCTGCCGCATTTAAAAGCTATGATATAGAGCAGTTGAATACTAAATATAGTACCGAATTCATGGTAACTTATGAGCAATTACTTGCTTCTAAAAACATCACTTTAATCAATCCTTGTGACCTTAAAGGAAGAAAGTTATATGCGCTGACTAAGCGAATAGAGCTGGAGCAACGCTATGAGCAAACGGTGGAGCAACTGGCGGATAGTCATAAACATGCACTAAATGTAAACGTTGAAGCTATGGATCATCGTTCTTTAAGCGAAGAGTTGGCAGAAGGAATCAGAGCTTTTGGCAACAATATTCAACAATCAATAAAAGAAAAAACCGGTATAGATCTTAATCTGGTGGCCAAAGAGCAGCCTTCTTTAACTGCTGAACAAAGACAAGCGGTGGTTGAAGTAATAAACGGTAGCGATATTAGTGTATTAGAAGGTTGGCCGGGTGCGGGTAAGACCCATTCGATGCGAGTAATAGTAAAACAATACCAACGTGCAGGCTATAAGGTACTAGGAGCTGCCCCAAGTAGTGCTGCTGCTTTGACGTTAGCTAAAGCGGCAGGGATTGAGGCTAAGAATATTGCACAGTGGCGTAAGAGCTGGCAAGAAGAAAGAGGGGTGAAATTTGAGCTAGCCTTACGTAGCGATTATTACTCAGAGGCACAGTATCAACATCAGTTGGGGGCGTTAGATGTTAAGACGGTATTGATTGTTGATGAGGCATCAATGGTAGAGCTGGCAAACATGGATTATCTGGTTAATGAGGTTAAGAAATCTGGCGCTAAGGTGATTCTAGTAGGGGATAATAACCAGTTTGCTGCCGTAGGTATGACCGGAGCATTTAAGAAAGCCGGAAATATTGCCGGTCGTAGCAGGTTAACTGAAATAATGCGTCATCAACATCCTGATCCGCATATCAGAGAACAACAGCGATTAGCTACCAAACTGGTCGGGCAATACAAAATATCTCAAGCTCTGGCGATATACCATGAGCTTGGAGTATTCAAGATTAAGAGTAATGCCGAGGCGACTAAAGCCGTGTTAGTAAATGATTATGTAGAAGAATATTTGCAGCAGGCAGACAAGCTAAAACGTTATGATCTTGCCGCGGTTCGTTCAGTGGTAATCGGAGCTTATACTAACGCTGCGGTAAACCATTTTAATATTGAGGTCAGAGAACGCTTGAGGCAGGCTGGGGTATTAAAGGGGGCGGGAGCAAAGTTTCGTTGCGGGCAGGAGACGGTAGAATTGTTTAAAGGCGAGCAAATAGTCTTTGAAACTAACAAAAAAGCTCAGCAAGGTTTTAACGGGGTTTTAAACGGTGAGGTAGCAACGGTTATTGATTTTGAGCAACCGGATAAATACGGCCATGGAGTTTTCAAAGCCCTGGTACATAAAGCTGACGGTAGTAAACAGTTGGTAAAGATAAATACCGGTGAAGAAAAATACCCCGTCAGGTTTAAACACGGTTATGCGGTAACCGGCTATAAGCTCCAAGGAGAAACTGTAGACCATATGCGGATTTATCATGAGCCGGTTATCGGTTATGAGGCTTTTAACGTATTGATGAGTCGGCATAAGTTAGATGTTAAGATGTACGCATCGCAGGAGGTATTGGAAGACATTGTTTACAGGAGAATTAATGAGGACACTCGAGAAGCCAGAGAAAAGTTTAATATTAAAGCTTATTCTAAAAGTTTAACCCAAGGCGAGGCGGATAAAGAGCTGCCGGCGTGGTATGTAGGACTTGCTTTAGCTTCAAGTAAGCGAGTAGATAATAATTTTGCGCGAGATTATCGAGCCGGTGAAGTTTTAAGCGGTAATGAGCAAGTAATTAAAAATTATCTAGAATCAAGAGAGCTATTATTTAATTTGCATGGGAAGATTTCGGAATGGAAAGAGCGGCATCAGCAACCGTTAAAGTTGGCATCATTACAGCAACAATTGGCAAAGAAGTTTGTAATTACCGATGCTAGAGAAATAGTTATTGACCCTAATGCGCTGATATTTACCGGAAATAGCAAAGTTATAACCGAAGTAGAGGGTGATAGAGTAAAATTTAGCAATTTATCAAAAGCTGAGAAAAATTCGGCAATTTGGAGTGTATTAAAGGAAAGTAGCAAAGAAGAACTAACAATATTGTTTGATGAACTGAAGCAAACCCGAAAAGAGTTAAGAGGTCATGCCGATAATATTTGTCGGCATTATAACGGTTGGGTTGACCTGGAGCTGCAGAGTAAACTAAACGACGCTGAGGTGAATCTTGAAGGCAAGTACCTAGATATTAAGAGTAATTGGATCAGAACTCAGCGTAATAAGCTTGGTAATGATGAGGTTGGAGAAGGAGTTGTGAGCGCTATTGTCAATGAGAAAACATTTGATCGTGCTCTGGAAGTTTACAGAGGACTGTCTAAGTGGAGAGAAGATCAGCATGCACAAGGCAAGAGTAGTAGCATAGTTACTGCGCCTGCCGAGTTGTGGGGGAAAGATGCTCATGAGAAATGGGTAAATCACTTGTTACTTACCTTTAAAGAAAGTGAAGCCTCTGAAACTACAGAGTGCGGCATAACTTTGGCTACTATTAAAGAGCTGGAAAATTTTGAGCAAGAGAAAGAAGCAGCCTTGCCCGGTATACAACAGTTAAGAGCGTCTTTAAACAAGGCGATGGAAGGAGTTAGCAGTACCGATTCCAAGCCACGGCTTACTATGGGTGACTACATGACTCAGCTAAACCTGAATTATGAAACAGTTCAGAAGCATGCAGAATTATCTCCATATAAATATTACCTGGAAGAAATTGAAGCTTCCGCTACCCTCGGCAGCAATAGCAGCTGGCAAGAAATGATGAAAGTGTTTGAGGTAATTATCAGAGCTCAAGATAACCGTAAGCTTTTGCCAAAAGCTGAGAAGGACAAGCAAGTACTCAGTCTGGATAGTAACTTGCAAGCAGTAAGTCAGTTTGTTTATGAGATTGAGCATGAGATTCTTCAGAAAAACGAGGCATTAAAGGCAAATGCCAATGAGCATAGAGTTATAACGTTAGAGGTAGGTAAGCTTGAAAATTACCGAGAGAATCTAATTTTAGAGTACTTCACCAGAGTATATAAAGCTCCTGCTAATGAGGTACTAGATAATTGGAAGTCTTTAGTTGAGAATAATCCCCAGGTTATGTTGAACAGTATTGCAAGGCAAGTAAAAAACAACCCTTCTTTAATAGGTGAATTGAAAGGCATAGGTCTTGGTAAAATGTTTGGTTTAACCAAAGAGAGACAGGAGGCGATAGCCGGAGTAGAGGTATTAAATCAGCGTTTGGTGGAGTATGAGAAAAGCGGCATCAAGTTGCAGGAGCTGAAGACCGCTCTTGATGAAGGAGAATTTATTAATGCGAAGGAAAAACTAGGGGCAGAGATTGCCGGATTAAAGCAGTTGCTGCCAAATAAATACGAGCAAGAGTTTATAGCGAAACTAAACGGCTTACGGCAAAGCAATAATTTTACTTTTGAGCAGATTGCCAAGGTAGTAGTTAATGATGACGGTCGAGACTTAGTGCTCGATTATTATAGCCGCAGCGGACAACAGCAAAGCCTTGCAAAAGAGCAAGAGGCAAAAGAAATGGCCAAGAATGAGAGAACACCAGCAGCTGATAATTTGGTTGATTCTGTAGTTCCGGAGAAGCGAGTAAGAAAATCATGTTTACGAAACAGGAATGTGGTTAGAGAAGCGCCGCTTACTTTTGAGCAGGTTAATAAAAATCTGACCAGTAGCCATTTTGAACAAATATTTAGAGATTATGCCCTTTCCATTAATAATGACGGCGGCAAGATTCGTAAGCAAGGAAATCATCTAAGCTGTGGCAGTTTGAGTATGAACCTCAATAGCGGTAGTTGGAATAGATTTAGTACCGGTGATAAAGGTGATATTTATGGGTTTATTGAACAAGCACGAGGTTTTAATAAGAAGGAAGCACTGGAGTTTGTTGCTATTGTTGCTGGAGTCGAAGGTTATAGAGATAGAGGATCTCAACAGGTTAATGCCGGTAATTTAAAACAACAGCACAAGGAAGATATAGCAGCAGAGAAGCCGACAAATGAATGGTTGGCGGTTAACAAGGTACCAAAGTCAGCGCCGCAATTTATAGTAAGCAAGCATTTGCGACATATGTTGCGAGAACATCAATGCCAAGGAGTGTATGAGTATCGTAATGTTAATGGCGAGTTACTGGGGTATAGCGTCAGATTGACAGAAAAAACTACTGGCGACAAGCAGGTATTACCGGTTGCCTGGTGTCGTAACGCCGCTTTCGGCAAAGAAGGTTGGAGATTAAAAGGCTTTAGCGATCAAGGTTGTAAGCCGATTTACGGAGCAGAGAAGATTAGTGCTAGCAGAAAGCCTATTTTAATAGTTGAAGGTGAGAAGACTGCTGATAAAGCTCAAGAATTAATGCCGGAATATACAGTAGTGTCATGGTTAGGAGGAAGCGGCTCAGCCGATAAAGCTAATTGGGGTATTTCCAGTGATAGAGAG
Organism: Candidatus Trichorickettsia mobilis; assembly: GCF_034366785.1. Taxonomy (NCBI): domain Bacteria; kingdom Pseudomonadati; phylum Pseudomonadota; class Alphaproteobacteria; order Rickettsiales; family Rickettsiaceae; genus Candidatus Trichorickettsia; species Candidatus Trichorickettsia mobilis. The sequence goes on along the minus strand of NZ_CP112935.1, from coordinate 2,433 downwards.
GTAGTAATCTGGCCGGATAATGATCAGGCTGGCCATAAGGCGGCTGCTGCGATATGCAGTAAAATCAACAGCATTAACGGTCATATAGGTATGGTATCGATAGTTAATCCTAATAGCTTGGAATTTGAAGGGCAGGTACATCAAGGCTTGTTTGAAGAAGGATGGGATCTGGCCGATAAGTTACCTGAGAAATTAACTTTGGATAATATAAAAGAGAGTTTGAGAATAGCGAGAGCGACAACGATATCGTTGTCAACAACTGAGAAACTTGAGGCGGTGATTCATAGTAAAATTGAAGGCCGAGAACATAAGAAAAGTGATATTAAAGATATTGCCTCTCGTTTACTGTGGCAACAACGGATTATAGCTAATAGCACCCCGAAGAAGCTCGACGTTATCATAGAACAGGCTCATAATATTGCCGATATGCAGGAAATAATTGGTAGTAGTGAGGCTAAGTCGTATATGGATTACCGAATAGCTAAGGGAATTAGCAGCAAAGCTCATGATTTTCTTGATGTAAGACAAGGTCTGTTCAGAGATATTTTAACTTCTATAGCTGTAAATAATGAAACCGTTTCTAATCAAAGAGATAGCGAGTCTAAGTTTTCTCTAACATTTGAAGATAAAAAGCAAAGTACCCAGCCATTACATAGCTTACTGTCTGATCTACAAGAGGAGTATGAGAAAAAAGTACAATCGGTATATTTGGATAGCAAGCTACATAAAAAATACGAAAGAGCTTTACAAGGTAAAACTGATAAACTGGACTTATATAAGATCTTGGCCAGAGACGTAATTCTTCTGCATCAGGAGCAGCTGGGAACTATTGTGCCGGATATTCATCGTACAATGGCTTTGAATACGGTTTATGCTTGTATAACCGAATACGGTAGTAACACACATAATGAGCAATCAACTAATTATGACAAGTGTTGTATAGCAGAGAAAGTATACCAAGCAGTAAATAGCCCAGATTGGTGGAAGAAGTTGGTTAGTGCCAATTTAGAGCTTGTTCAAGAGAAAGCCCAAGTCGAGCATTCAGGGTTAAAGATGTTTATGCAGTTTCATGCAGGTCGTCTGGAAGACATCAAAATCTTTAACCCGAAATATGATTTCGATGGTTTAACCGAGAAGCTGAGATCCTTGAGTGACGAAGATCAACAAAAACTGTTGGTAACCGAATGGAAAAAAGCGTTTGAAAGTTACACTTGGTCAAGGATCGATGAATTTAACAGAGGAAAAGCTGAGGCTACTACCGTAACAGAGGTAATTGATGTTCTAGAAAAAGAAAAGCAATTCTGCACTCAGATCCAAAGTAATCATTCAGGATTATTATGTTCTCCCGATCAAGAAAGAACCAGAGACTATATAAATTCTATAAACGCTATTTATAAGCGACAGCCTGAATTATTAACTAACTTACGACTTGATAGTGTCATGATGATTAGCTCTAATATTATAAAAGAAGAGGAAGTTGTCGATAAAATAAGAACTGCGTCACAGCTCGGCCAAGTTGCAGGTGATATGTATAAGAGCTGTTATAATCATGTGGTCGCAGAAATTAATAACGACCTCAATCATATTGAGCAACACGGATATGTTGAAGTGAGTGGTATAAAGCACGAAGGTATCAAACCTTACCTGCAATATAAAATGAATGATAAAGCACTGAGCCGTTATCTCAAAGAAAGCAATGTTGGAGCTAAATTAGAAGAGCTGCATAAAGAAGAACAACAGTTGTTAAAGCAACAACAGCAGGTAATCAGACATGATATGGGGATGAAGTTCTAGAGAGGAACTTTGTTGCATAAATTCTGTGATTTATAGACCTGTAGAATTCAAGATTTGATCTTACAGACACTATAACTCAAAGCTTTCCTAATCATTCTGCGTCAGAGCAAGAGTTCTTAACTGAAGGCCTATTCTTAATTGCTTAAGAAACAAAATTTAAAGTATGGTGAATACTCATTTATTTAACTTGACGGTATCCTCTGTAGTCATATAAAGTAAATTTATGAACAATAATTAATATTATTAATATGAAAATTATGAAGATTTACGCTGTTATTTTTTTGATTACAATACTTTGTGTGTCAATTTTTATTATAACTAATTCAGCTATGACTAAACAGAATAATAACCACACTATTTTCTTGCCTAATAACAATTCTGCTAGTGTTAAAAAAAATAATATTAATTAAGGGCATCAAGAAGTCTTGTTCATTGTGTATTTTCCTATTTTTGGCTAATCAAAACAACTTTAATGATCTATTATTTTTTAATTTTTGCTTCCTGCTGTATTTTAAGGTTATTATTACCCCATATTGAAACGGCTTTGTTGCATGAATCAGAATTTGGACGTGTTGTTTAATTTTGTTAAAAATCAGGCAATTTTTTTGGTAGCCGGCATGCCGAGTTTTGTCATGACAT
>NZ_CP112934.1 GCF_034366785.1 Candidatus Trichorickettsia mobilis | reverse complement strand
AGCCGTCCGTCCGCTCAACCTCAAACCGATCACTTCCCCCAAGAAGAAAAGGGCGCAGCTTTTTGATATCGTTTTAAGAGGCTTACGGCGGTTTTTCTGCGAGCTATTTAAGTCTTTAGTCCATTTGTCCATTTGTAAGTTTTGACCTCTGTATAGCTTTCTAATCGGCTACATTTTCTATCATTTCATAAAAGCATTGTTTGAGTTGTGTCAAAATTCCTCTGTGTTCCTTGTTATATAAGAGTTTTAGGGAATTTAGCCTTATTATTATGCGGTTATGTGTTTTAAGTAAAAAATGGCTTGTAAGCCTTATATTTATTACTGTTACTGGTGGTACTGCTTTTTCTTAAAAACAAGATTACCTCACCAAAATTTCCCTTTTTTCTTTATGTTGAAATATATATTTTAATATAAGTTGATACAAACACCTCAACCAGTATACTAAAATTTAAAACCAGTGTACGCTAAAAAGTGATTTTTTTTAGAAAAAAGTAACGCCTGTAAAAAAAAAAGAAAAAGTGAGGTTAGTTTTCCATACATTATTGTTTTTTACCAGTACCACCAGTACCACAAAAAAAAAAAAGTCTTCTAAACCTTTTTTAATAAGGTCTCTAGCTGGTACTGGTAGTACCAGTACCAGAAGAACATTTACCAGTACCACCAGTACCAACCATTGCACAACAGCTTTTTCTAATTTCAATAAAACCATCAACTAGAACATTGCTTAAATAATTTTTAAAACCTCAAGTGTTGCATCAACAAAAAGTGGCATTTTTTAGCATATTTTTGAGCAGCCAAAATGCAAAAACCTTAATAACAAGGAGTTACGAGATAATGAAGCATTGCGTTGCATGCAACACTCGATTAGAGGTAAATTTTATTTATATAGCGGCAATTTTTTTGAGAAAAACAATTTTACAGCGAGCGATTTTTAAAGCGATGATATCTCTATAAAAATGCGGATGATAAGAAAATGCAAAAACCACGAAAATCACCCCCATTCTTTTTTTTTTCTAAATTTTAACCCATTGTTTAAAAGGCATACAAGAAAAATCACCAGTCTTATATAAATTTGCACAGTGTCATACACATAATAATATACATACATTTGCATCCTACTTACCATCAATACTACACTATTGCTAAATTTTTAAACTAGTGTACGAAATTATTGCATACTAGTACGAAATTATTAAACAAGTGTATGAAAAATGCAAGGTATTACAAGAAAGCTTTATCCTACTACAATAATATAGCACACTGGTTTCATAATTTAACCAACCCACAAAAAGCAAGCAAAAAAGTTGTCACCCGTCTCAAAACCCGTATTTAGCCACCCCCTTAAACTCTAACCATCCCCTTACATTATAGTACACCCCTCAGTCTTATAAGACTGAGGGGTGTACTATAATGTAAGGGGATGGTTAGAGTTTAAGGGGGTGGCTAAATACGGGTTTTGAGACGGGTGACAACTTTTTTGCTTGCTTTTTGTGGGTTGGTTAAATTATGAAACCAGTGTGCTATATTATTGTAGTAGGATAAAGCTTTCTTGTAATACCTTGCATTTTTCATACACTTGTTTAATAATTTCGTACTAGTATGCAATAATTTCGTACACTAGTTTAAAAATTTAGCAATAGTGTAGTATTGATGGTAAGTAGGATGCAAATGTATGTATATTATTATGTGTATGACACTGTGCAAATTTATATAAGACTGGTGATTTTTCTTGTATGCCTTTTAAACAATGGGTTAAAATTTAGAAAAAAAAAAGAATGGGGGTGATTTTCGTGGTTTTTGCATTTTCTTATCATCCGCATTTTTATAGAGATATCATCGCTTTAAAAATCGCTCGCTGTAAAATTGTTTTTCTCAAAAAAATTGCCGCTATATAAATAAAATTTACCTCTAATCGAGTGTTGCATGCAACGCAATGCTTCATTATCTCGTAACTCCTTGTTATTAAGGTTTTTGCATTTTGGCTGCTCAAAAATATGCTAAAAAATGCCACTTTTTGTTGATGCAACACTTGAGGTTTTAAAAATTATTTAAGCAATGTTCTAGTTGATGGTTTTATTGAAATTAGAAAAAGCTGTTGTGCAATGGTTGGTACTGGTGGTACTGGTAAATGTTCTTCTGGTACTGGTACTACCAGTACCAGCTAGAGACCTTATTAAAAAAGGTTTAGAAGACTTTTTTTTTTTTGTGGTACTGGTGGTACTGGTAAAAAACAATAATGTATGGAAAACTAACCTCACTTTTTCTTTTTTTTTTACAGGCGTTACTTTTTTCTAAAAAAAATCACTTTTTAGCGTACACTGGTTTTAAATTTTAGTATACTGGTTGAGGTGTTTGTATCAACTTATATTAAAATATATATTTCAACATAAAGAAAAAAGGGAAATTTTGGTGAGGTAATCTTGTTTTTAAGAAAAAGCAGTACCACCAGTAACAGTAATAAATATAAGGCTTACAAGCCATTTTTTACTTAAAACACATAACCGCATAATAATAAGGCTAAATTCCCTAAAACTCTTATATAACAAGGAACACAGAGGAATTTTGACACAACTCAAACAATGCTTTTATGAAATGATAGAAAATGTAGCCGATTAGAAAGCTATACAGAGGTCAAAACTTACAAATGGACAAATGGACTAAAGACTTAAATAGCTCGCAGAAAAACCGCCGTAAGCCTCTTAAAACGATATCAAAAAGCTGCGCCCTTTTCTTCTTGGGGGAAGTGATCGGTTTGAGGTTGAGCGGACGGACGGCTCGGAAGTCGGCGCAATACTATTTAGAAAGAATGAAAGTTTTACTTGTAACCCCTTAATGTATAAGGTTTTTTGCGTTGTTACAGTACCAAAATATGATATAATAGTTATATTAAATTATGATATAAAAATATGAGTACAGCTGAGAAAAATAAGGGCGGAAGGCCTAGAAAAGAAATTGATTTTGACGTGTTGCAAAAACTTTGCGAGCTAAATTGTACCAGAGACGAGATTTGCAATTTTTTTGAGATTGATGACAAAACTTTAACGGCAAGAATTGTTGAAGTCGGATACGATAGTTTTTCCGCATACTATAAAAAGTATTTAAACACTGGAAAGATTAGTTTGAGACGCATCCAATGGCAATCTGCTAATGCTGGTAGCGTACCAATGCAAATATGGCTAGGTAAGCAGTATTTAGGACAAAAAGACAAAGCAGAAAGCGATGTAACGCTAACCGAAAAGCTGCCTGATTTTGTTTTTGAAGTAGCAAACGATGAAAAGCAAAAGACAGATTAGACATGAGTAATAAAGAAACAGGAAGACATAAGATTGTTTTTAACGATGAGCAAATAGCTAAGGTTGAAGATTTAGCAAGAAACTTAACAATACAACAAATAGCAGATTATTTCGGTATATGCGAAAGGACTTTTAGAGAGATTAGAGATAGAGATTTCGCCGTTTTTACCGCCTATAAAAAAGGAAAAGCAAAAAGTATTGAGCATGTAGCTAGTAAATTAATGGAAAACATCAACAAGAACGATACTACATCCATAATATTTTACCTAAAAACTCAAGCTGGCTGGTCTGAAAAACAAGACCTTAACGTAACTACTAAGGACGTAACGCCTAAGCCGATGAAAGTAGTGGTCAATTTTAGTAAACCACCTGAAATAGCTAACTTAAGTGCAGACGAAGTCGATAAGAATTTAGATTAAAATAAATTGATATTGTTTTAAATACCTAAAAATATTAGTATTACGCATACTGTATACCAAATAATAAATTATGTTAGCTTCTAAAGTCACTGAAAAATATCAAGCCACTATTCCCACCGAAGTAAGAAGCTTTTTGCATTTAAACAAGGGGGACAGAATAAGGTTTAAGATTGAAGAGGGCAAGGTAACAGTACAGAAATTGCCTTATACCGATCACGAATATTTAGACTCTTTGTCAAGAACACTTCCAGAATGGTTATCTCAAGAAGACGAAGAAGCTTACAGTGATTTATAATAAATTTGATATAGTAAAGGTTTCTTTTCCTTTTACCGATAAAGCAGCTAGTAAAAAAAGACCTGCGTTAGTTATTTCTTCAAGCGAATATCAAATAAATTACGAACACTGTATACTCGCTATGATTACAAGTACTAAACAAACAAGTTGGAAAGACGATATAAACATTGTAAATCTTGAAGTTGCTGGTCTTCCTTCCGCTTCTAAAATAAGACTAAAAATCTTCTCACTGGATTGTAGCCTTATACTAGCTAAATTAGGCTGTTTAGCCGATGAAGAAGTAAAGTCTATAATAGAAAAATTAAAGAAGTATATTTAATCTCTAAACCTCACCAACAAGCCCCATACCATCCTTATAAGCTTTTATTCCAAAGTAAGTACATTTTGCTCCGAACCTACCGCTATACTCAATACTTTTGCTGGATACGCTGGTTATTCTAAAACTACCTTCAAAAAGCAATAACAAGCCCTTTTGAGCATGTACTTTAGTCGGCGCGCTACCATTGCAACCGAATATATCAATTAAGCTCCAATCAGCTTCTATAAAGCTTCTTATTATCTTAAACTCATCGCTACACCAATACTCAAGACTAAGCTTTAATTCTTGTAGTTCTAAAAAACTAAAATGCTGCAAGCTTGTTATCGCTCTTGTTTTGGTAATAGTCTTTGCCCAGTCGCAAGGTAAGTTTTGGTCTACACTTAAAATAGACGCGCGCTCTTCAAGTAAAAACTCGAGTTCATCAAGCGGTAAGTCTGATTTTTGCTGCGATGGTAGTCTATACTTAGTTAAAGAGACGACCTTGCTTGCCGTCTCTTCTTTTTGTTGTTGAGGTTTTGCTAATTCTTCTTTTTTGCCAGATTTAAACTCACTCCAAACCTTATCCCAATAACCATTATTAACTTCTGCTTTTAACCTACTCATAAACTTAACTCCTCAAGCGCAGAAGGGATAATTACGAATGCTCTTTTTTTTCCTTGCTTGGCAATTCTTACGGAATTTGTAAATTGTCCGTCTTTATTATCAATTTTTAAAATTCCTAAGCTTACCAACTCGGGTATAAACAGCTTGCGACTTTTTCCTTCTAGTACCTCGCTATCAAAAACAGTAGGAAGTATATACGCTTCTTCTAACGCTTCTTGCGAGATATCCTGCTCATCACTTACCGAGGCTATCCTTTTATAACCAGCCGTTTTTATATTCTTCCCCTCTTCCGTGCCGTCAACATTGAGAAATCTATTAATACCTTCGCCTAGCAGAACTTTTAAATTCCTTATAATTTGTGTTAGCTCGTGCGAACGCTCACCGCCTCTGCCTTCTAACCATTTGTTAAACATTACTTCAGCGGCTTTTACGCAAGCTGCTTGTTTAAAAGGAAGTATGAGAGCTTTAATTGCGATTTCGCCTACAACACCGATTAAAGCGAATTTGTGAGCCACTCTCAGAATTTGCCCGTTGTTAGTTTTAGGGCAGCATTCGGATAGCCAACGCTCAATGCCGTTTTTTATTTCTTCTAACACCTCATCAAAATTAGCGGTTATATATTTCAAAAATTCATCGATAACCACACCTTGATTATCAACGCTAGCTTTCTTGAGATGGTCGGATAATTCACTGCCGCTGTTAAAATGATGCAAGGTATTAAAAATTCCGTGTTCCATTACAGCGTTTAAGTCTATCAACCTTACGCTTTGTCCTGCCGTAACACTCTTTCCTTTCTCGGCTAGTTTTCCTTCCGCACCAACTTCACCGCTAGCTATCACCACAACTTTAAATGCAGAAACCGCTTGAGCTTCGCCGTTTTTCTTAGCTCTGCCCTTACCTATGCCGTTGGTAATCATATAAATTATATCACCTAAAGAGGACGCTTGAGCCTGTCCCAACTCATCAAGAGTAACTAAGCCGTCATTGCAATTCTTTAGCAAACTTTCTGCCGCATTATCGGTAATTCTAAAAGAAGAAGGCTTGCCGCTTCCCCAAATTGAATTAGCTACAGATAGTGCGGTGCTTTTTCCTATGCTAGAATTTCCGCAAAGAAGAATAGCAAAGCCTTCTTGGTTTGTAGGTTCAAGTAACGGAGCGGTAAAAGCGGCACTGGCTACAAATTCTAATACGTGGTTATCTTCCGCATATTTTCCTATTTCTTGCTGCCAACTTTCTAAAGTTCCACGCTTTTCTAGTTTTCTTGAAGTCGAGGAGTGAGATTGTAAAACAAAATCTTCTTTAGGGGCGTTGTTGGCTATGTGATAAGCATTTCTTGGATTGTTTACGTAAGGCATGAGGTAACTGCTACTGTTCCACCCTACTTTTTCAGAGCCTATTGCTCTTTTGTCAGGAGCGCTGGTATTAAGATAATCGTGTAAGATTTCCCCCATTAACAAGTTACCTACAACCTTTTTAAGCTTGTTAATTCGTAAGCCTCTACCTAGCAATAGTTCCATAGTCGATTTGTCGGTAGCTAAATCCTTTTTGTGAATAACGATATCTTTTTCTCTGCCGTCTATATCAATCATATTTACAAGCAGCCCCCAGTTATTACTCTCGATATCTCTAATAAGGTGAGTTACTTTTACATGACCGCTTAAAGGTATCCAAACCTGCTTGGTCTTTATAACTAAGCCGAGATCGTTTATATTTCCACCAGCATCATAAAGGGGCTTTTCTTTGATTATATGTTCCAAAAACAGAGTTTTACCTCCAAGCTTAAAGGTATAATTTCCTAACCTTAAAACTTCTTCATTCTCATAAACATTCTCAGTATCTTCTATAAATTCATTTGTTACTATCGGAGTAAAGAACGATCTAAACTCAACCATAGCTTTTTGCACAAGTTCTCTAGTCCATCCGTCCGCTACTGCGTTTGCTACGTCATATTTCGGCGGTACTTCCCCGTCTCTTTTGACCCACTTGTTATTTTGGATAATGTATTGCCCTAAGGTTTTTGGTAGTAACAACTCAATTTTAGCGGCTCTGTTTTTCTTTAGTTGTTTTATGACCGCTTCGCCGTATTCCGTTCCCGTTTTATCATTATCTGGAGCTATTACCACTTCTCTATTCTTTAATTCGGACCAATCTGTTTTAGAAAAAGCTTTACCACCGAATGAAGAAGCAACGATAACGCATTCAGGGAATAAATCCTTTGCGATTTCAGCTTTCAACTCGCCTTCTACCACTATTACTTTTGCATTAGGGCGTTGCTTTAACTCTAACAGATTATATAAAGGTCTGGTTTCTTCCTTATTTAAAGACTTCCACCACTTGTTCTTATCTTTGTTAAATCTTAGGGGTCTAGTCTCTTTTTTTCCGCTTTTAGTGTTTTCTTTGTTGTAACGAGTTATATAAAAAACAAAATCTCCGTTTCCGTTAAAGTAAGAAAAATAATAATCTGGCACGCAACCAAACTTTTCGTTGTAATCCTTAGTGCTATCGATAGTGATTAGAGGGATACCTTCTATTTGTTTGCCGACTACGTCCTCGGCTAAGTAAAAACGCTTAGTTAAAGGATGTTGTGCATTTGGTTCATCCTCGGACGGATGGATTAGCTCTTGTATTTCTTCAGGAGTTAAATTTTCTTCTGTTGTTATTGTTTCTTTTTGAATATTAGATAAATTAGCCATAACGCCTCATAATTTTTAATGATTAAAAACTAGAAGCTTTTTATGAAGAGGAACTTTGAACTACTTAGTACGATTGACTAAGTTTAGAACGTATATAATAATGTAATTTTAGACTGTTTATACTTGTAAAGAAATAAGAATTTTGCTATAATACAACTACAACAAAGCTGTTGCTGCGGTATCTACAAAATTATTATTTACTTTACATTTAGTTTTCATTATTTTATTTAATACTTTCCGTTATTAACTAAGTCCGCTAAAACATAAATTAATAACAATTCAAAAGTCGTTTCACAAAAAAACTCCTTTCTTGTCATTTGTTCTTATACGAACAAATGATGAGAATTGAGCTTACTTCTTATTTATAATAATTTCAACAAAAAAAATATTTCGTTTAATTTTCATAAATTTTATTAAAAAAATAACTTTTTTGTAATTTAAGCGTTTAAAATCATACTCAATTCTACCTATAGTTTTCTTGCCGTTCCTAATTAAACATTATATAGTTTCAAGGTTAGTGATGACTTGTAAACATCATTGCAAAATCAATCTGTTTAGCCTCTGGCTTTTTTTGCTAGGGGTCTGTTGTTATAAGTGTTTTACATGAAGTACAACGGGTAGTTATTGTTTTCAATGACTTTTACAAGCCTCCTAGCACCATTTTAACTTGGCTAAGGAGATTGATTGTGTCTAATCAAATTATATTTACCGCAGAAGAATTAAAGCAAATTTCTTCTTTCTCTTCTATCACTGAACTATCCAACTTAATAACCAACAAAACCGATAATGAGTTTAGACTTGTACCAAGCAAAATGGTTCAAGATATCAACGAAAGGTTACTTGATAACATTTTCTGCATTAACAAGCTTAATGAGTATCTGTTTAATAATTGGAATGAATTAATCAAAGAAAACCAAGAGATTGCAAACAAATGGAAGAACGACCTTAAACCATTTAAGGTTGAGTAATGTTGTGTTTTTCTATCGTGCGGTATTGGTCTACTTATTATTGTTAACTAGTTATATTGCGTACATAATTTCTAATAGCACTACTGATAAATTACATGCTAGCGCATTGTTCTTGAGTAGCATCACAAGTTTTATTGGTAGTGTAATAGTTGGTTTAGTAAAAGATGCTAAAAGCGAAGTAAAATCAGAAGTGAAAGAAGTTGATGCTTGTAATGATATTGACGATATATCAAATATTTAGACTTGAGAACTACCGATTTTATTTAGGTTGGTAGTTCATACGTAGGTTCTTCACCATATTTGTTAGTGCCAGAAGTTCCTTTTATGATCATAAGAAATAGCATCACAGGTTGGCCGAAAGGTATAAATGAAATTAATGTCCACCATCCACTACAATTAACATCATGCAATCTTCTTACATTTAATGGAATTGATTGTAAAAACATAATTAGTAAAAGAATAAAAATTATTATTTCGTACAATTTTAATAAAAAGTTGTTGTTACTACTAAAATTTCCAGAATACGACCATATTATAAAACATAGAATAAATAATAATGATTTTAATATATATTCTTTTCTATCGCTACGACCTTTAAAAGTAAAAAATTTATTAAATAATAAATTATAAATATTATTCCACATTTCCTAATAACTCTGTTGTAGTTACAATTCCAGTATCCAACATAAATTGAATACCTTCTTGTGAAGAAATACTTTTATCAAAAGTTTCAAAATAACATGACGCATTATCGGTAATTGTTTTTATTTCCGAAACAAAAGGAGATACGCGAGCTATAATTTTGTCTTCAACAAAAGCAGTAAAATTTTTCGGCACTATTTTACATTTTGTAAATCCAATAACAAAATTTTTTCCTAAATTATAATTGTTTATTATTTTATCAAAAATATCCTTACTTACAGCAACATTTTGAATATCAACACCATTCTTTTGAGCATGTTTAAGATATTCTTTTATAATAGTTTGCTTTTCTTCTTTTGAACCAAATGCTAAATCACTTTGTTTTTTGCCACCTTGTATTATAGTGTCTATGCTGAATAATCTATTAACTAAAATTTTGATATTTTGTTCTATACTTTGAACGATTTTACTTATTTCAATACACATTCCATAACTTAAATTATTACCTGTAACATCTAAACATCTTAAATTAGGATGTAGTCCCGCACTTAAATGAGAAGAGATATATTTGACACCATCATCGTCTATTTGATTATTAGATAAATTCATATACTTGATATTGTATGTAGCAGTTGGAGAACCTAAACGAAAGGTATAAAACAAATTCTCAACCGAACTGTAACCTAATTGATTATGACTAACATCAAACTTATCTAAATTTAACAATTGATACTGCAAGTTTTTTACTAATACTCCTATATCATGGTCTTTTAGCCCTGCTTTGCTAATATCTATCGTTCTTATATCGCTAAGAAGATAACCATGCGTTGGACTAGATGTTTTTGCTATTATATTTTTATATGTATCACTACCGATATAAGTATCGCTAACGATAGGTTTTTCGATAGATATATGGTCTGATTGTAAACCTAATAAGTGATTATGAATAGATTGAGTAACCATCCGTAGGTTATTTTCTATAACGGATTGACCTATATTTCTCATATCAACTTGCATATAAAAATCTAAAATTGGATTTTGTATTTTTAGGCACGTATCAAAGTCAAACCCCGTTATTTCCATCAATTGTTTAACGCATACTCTTTGATTGTCTACTCCTCTATCATTAGACTTAAAAAAATTCATTGCATGATAAAAAGCTTTTTCCGTGAGTTCGTCTGTTTTACTCTTCATTATAAATTTCTAATTTAGATAAAATTACGATATTATTTGTTGCGCTATTATGAAGAAATACCCAGTTATATGCGTTTCATATAAGGATCATAAGAAGGTCTCGACCACATTTTTTTATCGTAAAAAGTAGTTTCAAATCTACCTGGATTATTTTTTAAATCATTTAACCACACAGCCATACGCTTAGGAGAAACTGGAATTTTAACTAAATTGTCGTTACTATCATAAACATGCGCTTCTTCCGTACGAGGAGTATATCCGTGTCCAGTGATTCCTTGTATATCTAATTTCCCCAGTAAACCATATTCTCCTTTGTAAAGTTTATTAGTATTTAAAACTTCATTTTTCTTTTGAGAAACTGGCTCTTGACTCTTTAATTTTTCTTGCGCTTTAATAACTTCTCCTATAGTTTCTGCTCCTCCGTACATACCAACATCTCCTAGACCGATTAAACCAAATCTAATTGCGCCTAATATGCCTCCTAGCACTGTCAAACCACCAATAACATAAGGATTACCTCCTAATTTTATACCAATAATCATACCAGCAAAACTTCCAGCAAGAACTCCGAACTCAGCATGTAGTGCAATATCAACTATTCCTTCAGTAGATTTAAGAGCTTCTTCAATACCATTTCTTAAGTGCTCGAGTGTAATATCGGTAATCGGTGGAAAAGGAGAAGAAGTATTTAATTCCCCTTGTTTTACCTTGCATAAAGCACTGATAACATAAGACCGTGATTGATATTTTTCTGGCCCTAACCGCATAAACTCTTTATTTTCAAAGTCCATGTCAATCTCAAAAGGAAGTTTAGAAGGATATTGTTGTATAGATTGTTGAGGAGTAGGCTTATAAGAAGTAGGTAAACTGTTATAAGGCGAATAATCTAATGGGCTTGGATTATAAAACTGTTTTATCTCTACAGGTTTATTATTAAACGTATCTATACTATCTACAACAAATGTAGGTTTAGAAAGTTTATTAAAACCTGTTGTTATTGTTTTTTGAGGTTCTCTACATAGTTGATATTTATTTCCTCCTAAATCTTCAACAAGATCACATTTTTTCTGGTTAGTATTTGTCTTTGTATAAATAATAGGTGTTTCGTCAATTTTTTTCATAAAACTACACTCTTAAATTGTAAGAATTATATTTTAAATTGAAATAAGTTAGTAATATTTACTTTTTTAAAATAGAATTTACTAAAACCAAAAGTTGTAACTCAAAAAACACGTTTTAGTTAATTTAGTATCATTTTTGTTATATCGCTATTCTTTGAGCTGATTAACTTATTAAAGGTTATTTTTGATTTATACTTGAGAATTAAAGAGGGCAATAAATATTTAAAAGATTAGTAAGTCGTAAAAATTACTAGTCGAGGCTACAAAACGTAGCCTCGTTATTTTAGACCTAAAGCAAACATGTTTACTTTCTGGTTATGTTCGTATTATAAGCTAAAAAGTTTAAAAAGTAGTTGATTTATATGTTTAATAGTTGTTTTTTATTTCTTCTTTTTTCAAACCAAACCAAGATAGTCCATGTAAATAATATTATTAAAATATCAAAAAACAATCTTTTAACAAAACGTGATAATAAAAAAGAGTTGTATTTTATATCAATTATTACATCCCCAACAGTTAAAAAAAATAGTAATACTAATAAAAAACTTTTCAATCTATCCGTAGATTTAACTTTAAGAAAAAATTGCCTATATATATCATGTAAAACAAAATGTTGATAAAATAAACTTAAAAATATAATAAAGTATGTATGCCAAGAAACAGGTCTACTAATGATAAATCGATTAATAAAAAAAATATTAATAACTATACTAAGAAACGTTATAGTACAAAAAAATTGCAATTCTCCCATTCCCTTAGATTTAACATTCTTTTCATCTTCTTTCATAACAAATCATTCATAAAAAATACCTCTGGATTAATTAGATACCTATATTTTAAGCATGTTAATTAAAAAATCACTACAACAAAAAAATAAACTTCAAGTTGTATCTTAAATTACACATTCTAAACATTTGAGATATAGTGATTTTCACTTTTTAAAATTTTTCTTTTATACAGTTCAAAAGCAAGTTCTTTAGGAGTGAAACTGCTTTCATCGCTAATAATTTTTATAGCTAAAGATATTTTGTATTTAAAGTTTCTGTGTATTAGCTTAATCAATCTATCAATAGCGATATTGAAATTAAGATCGTTGATTTCAAAAACCATGTTGATATACCTTTCAATAATGATAAAAATTATTATATAAGTTGTTTAAATTAAGTGTTTTTTAAACTTTTAGGCTTATATTGTAATCACAACCAGAAAACCAATATACTTGTTTTAGGTCTAAAATAACGAGGCTACGATCTGTAGTCTCGACTAAATCTTTAACTATTCACCTTTTAATATTTAATTAGCGACTTGTTGTTGTTCAGTATCTTTCTTGTGTTCAACAACAGGTTTCTTATTAGCAGCTTTTTTCGGTGGTTCACCGACAATTCCTTTTGGGTTACCTTTTAAACTATACCTAATTGCTCCGTCTATACAGATAGCTTTGTATGATAATGTTTTGCAATAATACTTACAAAACTTACTCGCTAATTCTTCGGTTATACCGAGCCTTTTTGCTATTTTTTTATGTATACCTATAGCTAAAGCTACTTTGGGTTTACCTTTGGAGGGGAATGCTCTGGCGCACCTAATTTTTAACTGGTTTAAAATATCGAGATACCATTGCTGTTCGTATACCACTACCTTTATTTTCGGTAATTCTTCCGTTTTCGGTTGTTCGCTAGTTTCTATCGGTTCAACAGTTTTTTCCTCAATGATTTCAGTAACTTTAGGTTCGCTTTTCTGTTTTTTAAATAAAGTTAATTTAGGTCTATCAGCAGTCATACAACACCTTTAATTATATAAAAATATACTCGCCGTCATCGTCTTTTAGACTGCCGTTACTATCTTTAAACTTGAAGTAAAGATCGGCTATAGTTTTAAGAGAACTTATTAAGTCTATAGGATAATGATTGAGTAGGTTTTGCTGCTTTAACTTAGTTTGTCTGTGAATATCCACCAAGTAGAATAGTAGCAACTCTCTAAGTAATTCTTGAGCCAATAACCTTTGCTCGATTTCTTTATTTTTTAGGTTCTTTTTATCAAGATCGGATATAAAAGAAGCTATTAATTGCCGCGCGTCTAAGTCCTCGTCAATATCGATTGAACTTTCATATTTAGCTTTGTTTTCTTTCCACCAACGACCTATAGACATATCGGATATAACAACACCTACTTTGTATAGTTGCTCGGCTGTTTTGCGTTGAGAAGTGCCTTTTAACAAATTATCTATTATCAGCTGTTTTATTTCTGGATCAAGGCGATCAATTATAAATTCGGTCATTTTCTACCTTTTTATTTACGTTTAACAAATGGTGATAAGCTTTTAAATTATGATCTTTTGATAGATCGTATTTCTTATGATGTTCCTCTATTTCTGTTTTATAAGAATTTAGATATCTTTCGATAACCGACATGTTTAAGGACATCGCCCCTTTTACCTTTATTTTTCTAACTTTTGCATAGTCGGCAATAGCTTTTTTGCTTAGAAATTTGCGCTCGTACCAATTAGGTGCGGTATCGTTTTGCTCCATCATTTCTTCGACTATTTCTTTTACTCTTAAGCTAGCCGCGCGATAAGAATTACGTTTGTTTATATCTACTTCTTGAGATAGTAAGTCTTTATTGGCTATGGTTCTTTTAACGGCTTTTAAGACTGTTTTTTTAACAAACTCATCGAATGATTTATCGACAATAGATAGCGCTTGTTCTATTAAAACTTGCTCTTGTTCGTCAAAAGCTAAGTAATGCTTTTTAAAATTATTCCAAATTTCAATAAAGAGCTGGCTTTGTTTTGTTTCATGTTGCTTGGCATAGTTAGAAAATTCATTACTAATTTCTTTCGGTATGTTGCCTAAGTATAATTTTGCTTTTTCGTTCATAATAACCACCCTCATATATCGGTTGTTTTTCACGTGTTAGTATTTCTTTCTTTTTGGTTCCGCTCCCATTATTTCACAAGCGGCTTTATAGTTACTAATTCCTTTTAGGTAAGCATAAAGAGAGATTAAGTCGCCGCCTTTATCGCCAGTAGCAAAGTCTGCCCACTTGCCGCTTGTAGTATTAATTCTAAAACTACCGAGCTTTTTATCGATACGGGTAGGATTGATTGCCACCCATTCGTAGCTTTCCATCTTTCCGTTAGGTAACAAATTTTGAACAAAATTGACTTTGCCCTTATAGTCTATAGTTCTGCGTGCTTGCTCAAAAATGTTGTCTAGATTTGAATAATAAGACATCTTTAACCTCTTATTCGTGAGTTACTGAATATAAAAATCAACATAAGAACCGCAAGTAGTAATATCACTCTCGCTATGACCCAGTATTTTTGAAAAATATACGTCTCGGTCTACTTTCTTATTTGCGGGTATTTTATGAAACTCCGTAAAACAAATTAAAGCATAGATAGCTCTTAGGTCTTTTATTCTAGGCGTTCCTTCAAACAAGCCGTCAAAATGCTTTTTTACTTTGACGCTTAGGTCTTTAGAAGTAGCACTATGGAATAGTTCGGGTTTATTTACATAACGAGGTCTTAACTCTCTAATAGCTTTTAGAGTTTCTATTATTGCCTTACTATCGCTAAGAAGCGGTATGTTGTAAGGTTGTACGTCTTCTCTAGTTTTAGTTTTTAGTTGTCCCGTAAAAACTACTTCGTCATCATTTAGATATTCAAAATTTGCGGTTGAACCTATTTCCGCAGCTCTTCTACCCGTTAAAGCGCATAAAGCGATTATTTTATCAAGATAGTATTCGGAGTTTAAAAGCTCGTTAGCCGTGTTTAGGTAATTATCGACATTATAAATAGCTCTTAGCTCCGACTTATTACTTTTTATATCTTCACGCTTATTACTATTGAATATAGCTTGTTGTTCTTCCGTTAGCCTAAATTGCTCTAGTAACAAGTTTATAAGAGGTTTTTTGCCTATCAGCCTATCAGTGCTTATATTAGCTTTTAAGTAGTTTCTATAGGTCGTAAAGCCGTTTTTTAAACTAGCTACGGTATTGTATTGATTTTCTAAATAGCTTCTTTCTGCATTCATTTTCTTTTTGAGAGTAGATAAAGATTTTACGTTGTCTATAGAGTTAAAGAACTCTTGCGGTTTAGCTATACCCATAAAACTATTCGTTATGTTTTTGTTACATAACCAGTATACTATATTTTAACAGGGTAGTCAATATATAATATGGTGGTTTTGGTCAAGCGTTTTATATTTCATTTTATTAATTCAAATTTTTGTGATAACTTTTTAGTGCATTTTTATTCAATTTAAAATTTGAGGTTAATTAATGAAAGCAGAAAAACTAATTCAAATAGAAAAGGGTGAGGAAATTTTTGCTGACCCAACTTACGATATAACTTTTAAAATGTTATTCGGTACTGACAAAAACAAAGAAATTTTAATTAGTTTACTTAATAATTTATTGAATTTCAGAGGTGAAAAAGAAATTAAAGCAGTTGAAATAAATACTAATGAATTACCAGTAATTCCATATTCTAAAGAAAAAACTAAATTAGGAGTAGTAAGTGCGGTAGATGTTTTGTGTACTACAGCTAATGGTCAGAAAATAGCTATTGAAATGCAAGGTCAAAAAACAAAATGTTTTTTAGCTCGTGAACAAGAATATATGGCAAAACTTATAGTTGGTCAGGTAAAGGAAGGTGAAGGTAAACAGTATAATGAAAAAATGCTAGAAACCTATATTATTGTTATAACAAAAGAAAATGTATTTACTGGGAAAGCTGATTTTGAAAAACAAAAGTTATTTGAAATAGATATAGAACCAAGAATTGTACAAACTAATGAACCTTACCCAGATAATAAAATGCACTGGAAGTTTTTTGAATTAACAAAATTTAGAAATAGTGAGAATTATAAAAAAATAGATAAAGATAGCTCTTTAAAAGAACAGTGGCTAGAATTTTTAATAGAATGTAATAAACAAAAAACCGAACCTGAAAGAAATGAAATAATTAAAAAAGGATATGAAATTATGAAAATGTCTAAATGGGATGCTGATACACAAGCTTTATACTGGAAACAAAAACAATACATAAAAGACGTATTACAAGACCAAGAAGAATTAATACAAGAAACAGCAGAAAAAGCTTATAAAGAGGGTGAATCTAAAGGTATTGAAAAAGGTAAAATCAAAGGTGAAGTTAAGGGGGAAATTTCTAAAGTAAAAAATTTCATGGAATTAGAAGTTCCGCAAGAAAAATTTATTACTAAACTTCATTACTTGACCCAAGAAAAATTTAAAGATAATTTAGAATACAATTTGAATTACATAAAAGACCACTTAGCTGAAACTGAAAGCGTCATAGGAGATAACCTGCATTTATTTGATATGGACATTGAATATTAAACGCTTTTATCAACTCCTCTATTTTTGCTAATTTAAGCCAGTTCTATTTTGTTGGAGCTGGCTTTTTTTATGAGAACATTTTTAAAACCAATATTTACGAACGTCAATTATTTACACCATTACCCCAAGCCGTCCGTCCGCTCAACCTCAAACCGATCACTTCCCCCAAGAAGAAAAGGGCGCAGCTTTTTGATATCGTTTTAAGAGGCTTACGGCGGTTTTTCTG
>NZ_CP112933.1 GCF_034366785.1 Candidatus Trichorickettsia mobilis | reverse complement strand
GTTATAGATATAGTATTAATATCTATATTTTGTAATAAGAGGTTTTTGGCAATTTTTATTTTGCCTCTAGCTTCGCCTCTAGCTTCGCCTCTAGCTTCGCCTCTAGCTTCGGCAGCTTGTAATTCATCTCTATCACTATAAAGTTTCTTTTGATAATAAGAGTAATTTGACCTTTCTTCAGGAGTCATTTTGAGGATGCTGAGTTTTTCTGCTACTTGCGCCATATAAGGAGAGTGATAGTTTTTCGGTACTTCGTCATATTTCATGACGTGTAGCCAATCATCAATTTCTTTCTCTAGACGATCATTAAATAGAGGAATGGAAATATAAAAATATTCTGGCAAGATATCGGTAGCGTCAAATACTTCACTAGTTTCTTGATTTTTAATATGAACACTTAATTTTTCATCGGTCTCTATTTCATGAATAATGGTTTTACCGTAGTAAATAGCCCCATTACCATTACCGATCGGAAAATAGAGCAAAGAAATATGAAATATCTTTAAGATTTTAGTATAGTCTTCTCTTTGAGCTAAATTATCTACTATAAGTCTTGAGGTATTAAACAGTGATTTATGAATAAAAGAATCTTTGACGTTACGCTCAATTTCAATAATGTATTTATGCTGATCTTCATCTTCAACAATTAAATCGGCTAGGCTTCGTTTACTTTTGCTATCTTCTTTATTACTTTCGCTCTCAAGCAGAGCAACTATTTTAACATCTTTATAACCCTTAGTTTTAAGAAGAGCTGAGATGAAGCCTTCTATTATACTGTAATCGCCTTTATCTTTTAGAAGATATTTGATGGCGTAGTCAAAAGAGATTAACGGTTTGGTATTATTCATAATAATTCTTTCGTTTGTTTTTAATTATATTCCTTTCTTAAATTTCTACACCTATTCTATTATTAACCAGTAATCATAACTTTTACACAATCTACTATTGGATTAAGCATAAATTACCTATATTTTAATTAGCAGTACTTGTTGGGGTATTAGGCGTCACTCCTGTAGGTGTAGAACCTGCAATAGGCATAGTATAACCGTGAGTATGAGTAGCCAAGTCTTTACCGCCACTTGTTTTTACCGCATTTCCAGTAATAGTTGTCGAACATGTAGCATCACCTTTCAGCTGCGAAGTACCTGTTATCTCAATATTGCCGTCAATCTTCATATTACCTTTTTGAGTAAAGTTAGGAGTTTCGGTATTTATTGCATCGCTAGCTTTTACAGTGGCGTTTTGACATTCTATATTAGCATTCTCACTAACTTTTAGATTAGCGGTTTTAGTATCAATGCTTACACTATCACTGGCCTTAATACTAGCAGTCTTGCAATCGATACTCGCAGCTTCCGTTGATTTTACGCTAGCCGCTTTGCATTCTATAGACACATTTTCATTAGCTTTAATACTAGCATTCTTACATTCTACAGACGCATTTTTGCTAGACTTAATATTAGCATTTTTGCAGTCGATACTAGTATTTTCAGAGGAAGTTATACTAGCATTCTTACACTCAGCCGTTATACTTTCTTCAGCTTTAACATTGGCATTCTTACAATTAATTATAACGCTTTCGGTCTTAACATTCACCTCTTTAGCGTTATGAATATCGATTATTCCGTTGGGTTTTAATCTAACCTTTGAGTCTGCATAACTAAGCAGCACATCTTCGTTATTTTCCGCTTGAGACGCCTTGGTAAATGGATTTAATCCTATAATAGCAATGGCATCGGTTAAATGATGACGTCTTGAAGTTTGCGGCTTGACATTATCAGCTCCAAGCAACCAGCTCTTAGCGTCTAGATCAGAAAACACCAACAAACACCCATCGCCTTTTTTCACGGGCATTGTGAGGGATGCGCCGCCGCTTCTCGGAAATACTACAGGAACATTCGGAACGATAGGGAAGTCAACATCTACTTTTTGATAAGGCTTTATATTAATTCTTACATTAGCTTTTTGCGTTTTAAAATCGTATTTTTCTATTACTCCGGGAATAGAGACATTAAGCTCGGTATTGATTTTATTCATTAACGCTTCTAATACATCGCTTAAACTAGTGTTTTCACTCATAGTGCTTTTACTTCCATTTTTGTATACCACTCATTGCCTCTAGTATCACCTATATGAGTCAACTTATGCACTCTAAACTTACCGCTTAAGTCTTGACTATCTACGACAATAACATCATTAACTTGCAATTGAGGTTGTAGCAAAGCATGAACATGAAACAAACGAATATCGTTTAAAATCTCACCTTTATCTTTTAACTTCTGTAGTCTTTGCGATACTTTTTTTACAGACTCTGGATTTAATATCAAACCGCTATCAGGAGTAAGTAAAACTACCTGCTGCGAGATATTTTGTTTTTTACCTATAACAACTAAAGCCTTGTCCTGTATTGACCAGTCAAAATCAAATCGCTCTGCTAGTTGATTTAATTCATAATCAAGGCTACGAAAAATAGTATAACCACCGCTGATGGCCTTAGAATCAATGCCGATACTTTTTAATACCAATCCTGCATCTTTAGCTATTTTTTTTAAAACCTCTTCAAGCTTAACGTCTTTTTCATAAGAAAAAGATATAGGATTGTTTTTGATATACGACAATCCGTCTTTTAAGAGCATTCTTGTAACGATATCGGTCTTGTCTCTGATAGTAGTTACTTGACAAATAACGCCTTGACCCACTTGTACAGCTCCCTGATACTCTTTATAGCCTGCGTATAATTGAGCAGAGGTTTCTTTTATGCCTATCTTTTTTCTGGTTACGTTAGATAAGTTAAATATTTCTATTTTTGCCGAGTTATCTTTTTGAGTAATAGCTTTGGTGATTTCAAATTTAATTCTATGGTCTTCGATAGACAAAGCCTCGTTGTTTAGGACTACTACTCTGCAAACTCTATCGAAATATACACTCATCAGCTTTACAATAAGTCTGGAATAGTTTCTGTTACCGATACTTCTGTGTTAGGTTGAATATTCATTTCTAACAAATCAACGTTTTCTGCTTGGTTTGATATGGGGGTAGTGATATCAATCCCATTAATTCTACACATCATGTTGTACAAGGCTTTCTGCCCAATCTCTACTATGTTATTATCGGTACAAATCAAACAGTCGCCGACATTAAAATCATGAACAATAATACCTACATCGTCAACCCAAGACACGTCAGGCAAATTATGCACTTGATAATGCATAATGAATTTATTTTTATTAGTTTCGATCCAAGCATTTAACCAATCAGGATATCTGTCAAAACATGTATAGATATTACCTGTTGATCTAAAATAGTAAACTACATCAAAAGTATTACTTAAAGCTTTTTTTGTTTTCATTATTATATCCTATTAATTATTAGTTAAATACTGTAATTGAACATCTACACCAAAGTTGTCAAAAGTTATTTCTGTTGCAGTGTCTGATAATGCGGCAAGCACTCCGATCGGTGAAAAAGAACTATAAGCATACTGCAATAAGTCCGTGTTCAATACAACTTTTGCCGACTCTATTATTATATCCTGTAAGTCATTGGCATAAAGGCTTAAATACCAAGCCTCATCCTGATTATTCCAAGATACTCTCATAGTGAAAACTTTGTCGTCCAGCACTATGAGAGATCGCCAACGAGACATATCAAAGACTTTTAAAGTAGTTACTATCATCAATTAATTATTACTTCTTATAACTTCCGTGATTTTCTTTGCGATTTCCTCATAACGAAAAAACTGCGTGAACTTAGCCCAATCTTCGCCCAACATATCTTGAGCGTATATTGTAAAAACCATAGACACAACGAGCATGGCTATTTTTCTAAAACATTGCCTTAATCAAGTTTTTAAAGTTTTTTATCCACTTTCCATTAGTTACGAGCGAAGAAAATTGCACCTCGGTCGCAAGCTTAATTAACGCTAACGCTATAAGTAAAATTATTATATACATATCTTAGCACCTAAAAATTAAAAGGACTTGTAACATTTAAAGCGTCGCCTAAGTTATCCAAAAACTTTGCAAATCCTCCGTTAGTCACAAACAAAAAAAACTGCGTTTTAATAGCAAAACTCACCGCTATTAGTAACAAAAATAAAATTACGATATATGATTTTCATTGTTAATAATTAAAAGGACTTGAAGGATTAAAAAAACTTGTGCTGTCTAAACCTTTACCAACACGCTCTATACCTTTTAGAACCCAATCCTTTAAGCCACTGTTCCGAATAAACTCACCAAAAGATTGATTTTTTACTTCTTTAGGAGTAGTAAGTCCCATATTGACCTCAGGTTGAGTACTTATCGGTTCGGTCTTTAATCGTTCTTTAATAACGGACTTAGGTTTAACGTAGCTTGTAGTCTTTACTTTGGCGATCGTTATTTGCTTTAAATTACAAGTAAAATGCAATCTATGAGCAGTAGTATCGTCTTCAACTACAGACAAAGACTCTATAATCATATTTTTAAACAACCTACGCTTAGTCGCAACGGTTACCAGCTGTTTACTTTGCACTAATTTTTCCAGCACTTCGTACGCAACCTGAGACGGCTTTTCCACCTTATTAAACGGCAGCAAGCTTCTAGCATTCTTAGCTATACTACTTAAGCTATTGTTTTGCAGCGGTGTTTCTAAAATGCCGAATATCCTAAGACTGCTATCGGTTATAGTGCCGTCAATTGAAACTGTAGTAGCTTCAGAGTATACATGATCGCTAACCGATGATCTATCCTCTACAGGATGATCCGTTATAGCATTTTTAAACTCTATATCTTCGCTATGAGCACAATCTATTACTAAATTAGAAATGCTGGTCTTACTTCCACCGACAACTAAACCTTTTAGGCTACTAGCCAAACTTGATGCTTTACCTATAGTGCTAAATATGCTCATCATCTAACTAACCAGCCCTGCTTTATTTATAACAAAAGTATCGCTTATAGCTTTTGTTACTTCTTGTTGAATTATGTCGGTAACTTTCGGTATTGAGTTTTCGTCAATAGTACCTTGATTTTGTATGATAATCTTAATTCCGCCGACATTATTTGTTACTTGATTACTTTTATTGTAAGGCATACTGGTGGTTAGAAAATCAGTAATCTTGTTTAGGTCGTAAGGCTTTGGTTTTAAAGCGCTAATCGTATTAGCAAAAAAATCTTGTACTAACCCAGAAGAATTTTTGTCGTATTGCGGCATGCTTGTTGTAAGGTTAGCGCGATTTGAACCTAGTATAGGTAAAAGCCCGCTTTTATCTGTAGCGGATATGAAAGCTTCACGCTTTCTAGAGTTCATTATTTTTTCCGCTATTTCTTTTCTTAAATCTCTTGAATCCGCTGCTTTAACCGCCTCTTCCCCGTGAAAAAATACTCTAGCTTTATGCATAACATTCATGTAAGCATTCGCAAGCTTAGACAATTTGTCTATTACCCAATCTATATACGGCAACTCGGCAAAGTGTTTTATTAAACTCTCGCCTCCTTCCATAGTTACTTTAATCTCGTCATAAAGAAACCATAACCCGCCTACAACTAATAATATCGGTCCAAGAGGACCCATAATTAAAGAAGTTAAACTAATAAACAAAGAACTAATATTAGCTATCCATCCAGCTACTTTTATACCTATCAATGCTAGAACGACATTTTCCAATCCCCCAAATGCTTTGATAACAGTGCTTACGGCAGGGATAACGTACCCTACTAATACATTCCAAATTTTTTTAAAAACCTTAGCTAGCGTTTCTGCCCATTCTTTGATTTTCGCATTTACTATTTTCTTATTAACGCCGTACCACTTATTAAATTGCTCGATTAAAGGCTGCAATACAGGTAATAATGCCGTAGCAAAAGCATTACGAATACTGTTTATATTTTCCTTAAAAGCAGAGAACTTTTTATCGAAAGCATCAAATTGTTTTATTTGATCGGAAGTAAGAGAGGTCTTTGTAATCAAACCCTCAACTCGCTTTTCTTTATATCTTTTGTACTCTTTGTAGCTAAAACCTAAAGAAGCGGTAGCGCCGCCGAATATTCCGAGCAAAGACCTAGAAGCTGCTTGGTTAATAGTCTTTAAGCCGCTTATAAGATTCTGCTTTTTCTTTTCTCTATTTAATTCTTTAATTCTTCTTTTTTCTTCGGCATCTAACTTACGCTTTTCTGCCGCCACTTCTCGCATAGCCTGCTTTTCAGCAGCATTGAGCATGTTAACTTCTTTGCGCTCTGCAACACTCAAGTTGTGTATTTCTTGTTTATGAGCCAATATTTTTTGAAAACGAGTCTCGACAAAATCCGCCTGTTTTTTTGCGGGATATAACGCAGCAGCAACGCTATTCCCAAAAGCACCTAAGGTCGCTTGTGTCTTTTGTATTATCTCTCTTAAAACATTAGCGGTACTGTTAGACTGCTTCGTGTCGTCTATATTTAAAGAAGTTCCGGTAGCTGTCCAACCGATAGTCTTCTTTAAAGACTGTTGCGCATTATTAGCCTTGCGAGTTAACTCCTGCAATCCTTTAAAAGACTCGTTTAATCCACTTTTATCTAATGCAAAACTAAGCTTTGTTACTAATTCTCGTACTATCATAGTGTTAATTAAATATTAAAAACTAAAAATGATTTAAAAAACATCGAATATAATTTGATCTTTTCCTTCTTTTTGAATAGGGACTCCTTTATCGTCCATTAAATAACTAGGAGTAACTTTAGATCTACAAGCATCAAATATTACAAAAGATTCTGCAGGAATCCTCATAGAGTATTGATTTTTATTTAAAATTAAATCATGAGTAAAACTACCTTGTAATTTTGCAATTTCGTCTTTATCCTCTTTTAATTCTATAAATATACTAAATTGATTTAAGCTTTCTAAAAATGAACTCCAAAAAAAAGCTAAACCCGAATGATTACCAAGTTTTCTCAAAAGTTCAAATCTTATTATACATGTATTATCAAGTCTTATTTCTCTTACATCTCCATCACTAATTTTCTTCCCGTGATTTATAATCAATTCTTTGGATTTAGTTAATTCATTAAAAATGTTTTCTAATCCCTCTGCTAATTCGAATTCATTCTCTATTTGATTATTTTTATAAGTTTCAAAAGAATCAAAAAACCATTGAACTTCTCGTTCTATAGGTTTGTATATCATTTCTGACTCTTGTAAAATCACGTATATATTTCTTACAAAAATTAAACAATCTATTATAAGTTGGTCTATACCATTTTCTTTTAATGTGTTTGAAAAAATTTTTTGATCTAAATCTTTTTGTTCTAAGCTTACTTTAGTTAACTCTAAAACATTTTTTAGTAATAAATTTGCAAAATTATCAACTAAAATTTGATTTTTTCTTTCGTCGTTTAACAACTTATCAAAAGCACGACTAGAGATTTCAACGTTTAATTGACCTAAATCATCAAACTCTAAAAAAGAAGCATCTTTTAATGCTAACATATCTTTTTTCATTTTTTCTGAAAATAAACTTGCTGATATAACAAATTTTATAAATTTCCCACCATCTATTTTTGTTAGATTTAATACATTTTTTAGACGATACAAATTACTGTCATCGTAAATTCTATGTTCAACTAAAGCGAATTCTTTACCTAATTTTAGTTCTTTATAAAAACCCAACATATTATTAAAAGAACTTCCTCCTATTGGAGGAATTCTAAATAAATCTTCTAACAAAACTTTAACAGGCTGATTGTCACGTTGTAAAAAATATAACACCAAATTAGAAGTTGTTACATCTAAGATTTCATTAAGATCAGTAAGATAAACTAGTTTATAATTGTTATCTGAAATTTGTTTATCTGGTAAATTTTCCTTTAGTATATCTTGCGTAGGATTAGCATCATAATTATAGTTTTTTAATATTGCAGAACTTCCATGTCCTGAAATAGTTACTACGCATTCACTAAACATAATCAACCTCTTTGTCTTGACCTAAGAGATTAATTATTTCCAAAACTTCTGTAGCAAAACCAAGATCATTTATAAATACTTTTTGATAACCTTTAGGAACTTCTTTTGTAATATTCATATAATTTATTAAAAATTCAAATTGCCCACTATGAACCAAGTCTAATAAAAAAGAAGATAAACCCTCTTTATTTTCTTGTTGCAAAGACTTAATTTGCTGATGAATATTAACTATTGCTTTAAAATCATCATTATCAATAAGTTTTCTAATTATCTCTTTTTTAGATAATGTTTTTGGCAACTTTATGAAAAACGAGTCCCATGATATTACAAATTTTGCCAACTCATTATATTTTTCTTTTCCTATAATATTGACTATTTTATCTCTTACATTATTGCTAATTCCTAAATTAATAAGTTTTACTTCTTGAATAGGAATGCTTTGATTCTCTGTATTTTTCATTATAAATTCTCCTTTATAATTTTTGTTTCTCAAATTCTGCCTGTAAATCAAGCAATTTATATAAAGTACAAAGCTCGCTTAAACTTATACAAGCACAAAGCTCACTGTAAGTAACTTTACCGGACATAACGCCTCGCCATAAGAACAAGTCGGCTAACTCATGCTCGGCAAACTTAGTATTTAAGCCGCTACTTGTGCTTGAGTTATTTTGCTCCCTTGCGCTTGAGCCGTATAAAAAAAATCCTTAAAGTTTACTTCTACTATAAATATAAGCAACTCTAGTAACTCACCTAATTTATCGTCAAAAATTTTATTAAAGTTCTCACGTTCAATAACTACGCCGTCAGCTAGAGCTTGACTTAATAATTCAAGAGTTAGAGATAGATCGCTATCAAGATCAATCAACTTATCAACGGCGGAAGAAAAGTTTATACCTTGATCTCTCACTTCAATAGCTGAGATTATCTTAGTTAGCTTCTGAGCTATTTTAAGACCGTGCATAGCGGTAAAAGAAGTTACCGTATATGTACTATCGTTTATTTTCTTTACGTATTCTTTCATTGAATACCTCCGATATACATATCCATGTCATTAGCTTTCAACACCCATTCTCTGGTTTTATTTTCTTTACCCATCTCAACAGTGGGAGCTTTGTATATATAAGCAAACTTGCTAAAAAATAGACTTTTGCCGTTAAAGTCTTGAACGGTAAGTGGAAAACCGCCAGCATCCCCTTGTTTATCAAGCTGCATGTAATTAGATAATACATCGTTACCGCTTGACTCTTGAGATAACGTCAATGTAACAGTACACATATTGTTACTAGTCTTAAATCTAGTGAGCGCGCCGTAAGCATCCGTATAATCTTGATATAACTCGGGAACATCACGTTCTATTTTTAACATACTATCACTATCTAATCCCCTAATCGGCACTGTTCCCGCAATGACATTTATTTTTTTAGGATCAAACGTTTTTTCTTTAGACATAACTCCTCTATATACTTAATACACCTTGAATTTGAACTTTATTAATCGCCCCTGATGTTACGGCTTCAAAGTAAACATCAGGCAAAGTACGAGCCGCTTTTTTAGAAGAAGGCACTTCCAACACTCTAGGAGCGGTTACTTTAATAGTATCTTTGTCTAAAAAATTATTATCGGCAGCTTCAAACAAACAAGCTTTAAGAGCGGTGGTAATCATAGTTACTCCTGTATCGGTATATTCTACTTTTAAAGCTGATTGTAAAACGCTGGCGACTCGATCTTGTATAGCGCTTTTTAACCAGTCCGTGCCGTGTACTATATCAAGCCACTGTCCACCGACACTCTTGCCCCAAAAATGTACATTACGCCCTGCAAACTGAAGAATACTATTGCAATTAACGGCATCTAGAGCAGCTCTTGCTGTAGTGTCTAAACTATCACCTGTAGTTCCTTTAATCTGCCTGTGCGCCCAGTTTGCACTACCGGCATTATAGGTAAGCATCAAACCTAAAATAGCAGCTTCGGGTACTTCGCTATTTGCTTTAGCAGAATATATACAAAAAGTACGATTATATTTTTTAGCATATAATTTATAAGCTAAACTAGTTTGATCACCTGTTTTAATAATGTTTTCGTCATTTGAAGAACAGCCGAATATTTTGATATCAGCTTCTACAGCTTCTGCTATTGATAATATTTCTGAAGAAATTCTAGTAGTTATAACCACCCCGTAGAAACTATTATCCTGTAATTTTATTGCATTATAAGCATCTATATATTTCTCTCCTGCTAAAATTTGTCCTATCATAATTTGCGTAGGTTTAACTATTTGCGAAAAAGCTAAATTTGCAGCTTTATATTCAGGAGTTTCTACTTTAAAATCTACCGATACTTCATTTATGCTACCGTAATACTTTAATCTGATATTTTTATCTTTATTAGAATTACCGATTATCAACAGTTTATCGAAAGAAGCTGTATTTACTCCTAAGTCCGCCTGCGTAATCTGCACACTAACAATTTCATCAATCAAACTCATTTAATCCCCTATATTGTATAATTTGAATTAGTTATTTTATCGATAATTTCGACATGTTCGATAATTCCCGTGTTAAACTGTGCGGTCTGCATAATATTAAATCTTAGCTCCATTAAAGCTCTATTCTCTATCTTGTCCGACACTGTAACCGAAGCAGCTCTGACATCTTGTAATTTATGTAAATAAGCTAAACTTCTACCGAATACTTCAAAAGTTAATTCAGTGGCTAACATGTTATATATCTGAGTTAAATAATCTTCAGCGGCGAACAGCTTGTCCGTATAAGCATTAAAGGTTACGTCAATAGTTTTTTGTATCTCAAAAATTTTAACTCCGTCAACATTTACAAACTCATTAAAAGTAGATACGTCTTTACAATTATCTATATCTATCGTGATAAACGGCTTTTTAGGGCGCGGCGCATGTTGATTAGCGGAAATAATATTAAAAACATCATCACCTAAAGCTTTTAAACAAAATATTCTTAGTTTTTTGTAAGCTTCACTGATTAACATTGTCATCATCCATTTTGACTACCACTACTTCATAATGTTTTGTAGCAAACATCATATTTTGCCACGGCGTTACCTTTACCGCTTGAAATTTCACGCTATCTATAATCACGATATCAGCAAGATGAACCGCTGCTTCAGCTATTTTTAACAACGTATTTGTATACAAAGTATAGGTTTCTTTTGTTCTGTACCCTTCAGGTAAAGTCTGCAATATTTCTGCGTCGGTAGCTTGAACGCTAGCTTTTATAGTAAATATTTGAGGTTGATTATTAATCCAAAGCCCATCACTATCAAAATGACCGACAGCTCTTTCAACAGTTAAAATTCTTCTAAATACATCGAACATTTTACTTTAAACTAATCTCAAAAGTTACTGCATTACGCATAGCACCGGTATCAATTAAAGTAGTAACTCTGCCGCCTTTACCTTTTGTTTTACGAGCTATAGTGCTTTCAGCATTAGGCGGCTGTATATTACTTGATATTTTTTCTTTAATATCTTTTACTGCAATCTCGCAAACAAACTTAGAAAAAGCATGTATTGGTTCTTCTCCTGTTAACACAAGTTTACGAACATATTCTATATTACCGCTCCACCCTTTGTTATCATCAAAAGTTGAAGCCAAAAAAGAGCGTTTAGGAATATCGACCGTACCCTCTTCGTTATAAAATGCATATTCTGCTATATTTGGATCTACTATTCCAATCTTAGCTTCTAATCTTGAGTACTTCTCAATATTCTCGATAATTTTTTTAAAGCCTTTATCGCTATCTTTCACTAACAAACTCTAGTCATAGGAGTAATTACGCAACTTTTAAGTAGTTGTTTATACTCTGCCCCATATTTAGTCGTATCAAGACTATCCTCAGCTTTTACGACATTATAAGCTATCGATAATTTACCCTCGCTAATACTCGACACGGCTCCACTAGCTTGTTTGCTACGAAGAGCTATATCTATCCGATGAGCCGCAAGATTAGCCACCATTTCTTCTCTTACATAATCCGGTATATTCTTAGCTATCCTTCTATCGGCTAACTCAAGATGAGAATTTATAACATCGTCTCCAATATCTTTGAATTCATCGGCAATTAGCTTAAAAATATCTATTAATTCCATTAGCAACCGTATCTAAGCGCAAACATTTTAGGTTGCGACACTATTAACCCGCCGTATCCGCTTAAAGCTAAAGAGCTAAACATTAATCCTCCGTTTTCGGTAACCGGTGGCAAAATTCTAAAAGGATGACTTAGCACTTGATAAACAAACTCAGGAGAGTTGTTAAAAAATATAAACCCATTTGCGTTACCTGAAAATGCACCGTTTAATTCAGTACACCTGACTACCTGTCTTATGGTATTAGCTTTAGTCAAAAACGTCTGCAATACGCTTTGATTTGAAAAGCCGGTTGTAGCATAGGACTTAGTAGAGATTAAGTCGTAAGTAGAAGCGGACATTAACAGAGTGTCCGGTTTAATAGAGCCACCGGTATTATTTAATGAAGCATTGTAAGCGGCAAATAAATCAGCTTCTATTAAATCACCTGTTCTCGCAGCCCAACCTGCGCTAGTAACAGCAGCGGCCGCATCAATTTGTTTATTGTTTAAAAGACCGGACAATCCGTGTGTACTATCGCCTTTTAACAAACAATCATTTATACGTCTATAATTTGAACGCAAAGCTTCTCTACGCTTTCTCTCGATAGTATTTCTTATCGCTTGGCTTTCGAGCTCAAATAACGTGTATTCAATCTTTACCGCTGCATGTCTGATCGGAGAGGAATACATTACGCCGCCTAGATTTACCGAACCGACGTCTTTACTACCTCCGTTTGCAAAGTCAATAACGCTAGACTCACCGCTAGATTTAAACATGGTGTAACGATGCTCGAGAGCATTGTCTGCTTCTTTTTCTTGATTAAAGAGATTATATAGAGTAAGAGGCAATACTATCTCTTCAAGCTCTTTTGGAGTAGTTCTTGCTAGTTCGTTTGCAAAAAACAATACCTCGCCTGCATCAACACGACTTACTAATTTGTCCTCTGGAGGCAAACGATCCATAGTAAATGATTTCATAAATAACCTTAAATTAATTTGTTTACTTGTATTACGCAAAGACCAACAGCAGTAACCGTCCATAACGCAGTGCCTATAAGCACGCTACTGGCAGGAGCCGAAGTATTAACTACTATATTACCGGTATTAGTATAATACACTTGATTGGAAGCTGCCGTTACAGTGTTTACGTTGACACAGATTCTACCTACTCTCATAACTCTTAAAGGAGAGCTTATCGCATAAGTATCATCCGTACGAGTTATTAAAGTCGTATAATCCACAGTGTTATTTGCGGCTAATGTTGATCCTACAGGAATTACGTCTGATCTTAATGCGATACCGATGAAATTAGTGCCGTCAGAAGGTTTCACGCTAGTAATAGCAGGCACTCCTCTTGTTGGAGAACTGTTAACTATCGTTTGATCCGTTAAAGCTCCAAGCATTACGGGTTGACCGAATTTAATAGCCGCTTCGGCCGCAAAAGTATCGATTTGATTTAAAGAATCATCGTATACTTCTCCAAGCCATAGCGGTGATGGATATAATGAAAACGTTTTTTGCATATTATCTTACCTTTTTGAGATATTTTTTCTTGCTTCAGATAGCATGTCGAAATAATTGCTACCCGAACTTGGGTTTGCAGAGTCATTATGCTTTCTATGTAAAACTTTAAAGACGTTATGATCTACTTTTGATTTTGACTGAGAGCCTAATAAAGCATCGAATCGACCTTTAATATACGCATCGTCTACGCCGCTAAAAACCTCGTCAGTTTTTTGTTTTGCATTAATTGCCGCAATTCTGATATCTCGATCGGAATGATGAATATATGCTTCAATTTCTAAAACATCTGCAGCTCTAGCAAGTAAATCAACTCGCTCGACTACCATTCCCGCTATTATTTCATCCGTTCTTTTAGATTTTTCTGCATTCAATTCATCTGTTAGTTTAATATTTGACTTTTCTAAACTATCGATCTTTAGTTGAGCTTGCTTTATTTTATCGCTTAATAGCTCAATCTCTTTGTCTTTAGCGACTTGTTGTGCTATAGCAGTATCAAGTTTAAGCTGTAATTCTTCCGTGTTTTTTTCATCGGACATATTTTTTTCCTCTGTAATTATATTTTTAATTTCTTCTTTTGATATCAGTGCAGAATCAAACCTTAGTCTGATGTTGCTGCCTGCTCTACCTCTATCAACTATAGCAAGGTGATTATAAACTATGTTTTTTTGCTTATGACTATAATCAACTCCGTCAAATCTACCTCTCTCTTCGACTACATCGCACGTATATCCCATCGAAACTTGATGCTTACCTGCTTTGATTTTATCAATGACATCTCGATTAGTTATTGTTAGAGTAACTATTACCGCATTAGACTTAACATCGTAATGCTCACCTGTATAACCAACGTTATAACGAGAAGCGTTGCTAGCATCGACCATTTCACTTGGATGATCATCGGTGACCGGTATCATTTTTAAAGTTTTTAAACTATCTTCTTTAAAAACCTCATCCGGGTGTCTCAGTTCTTTTCTGACGTGATAATCAAATACGCCTGATCTTGTTACGGCAGCTTTGCCGCGTAAATATCCCTCATGAGTAAAGCTCATTTTAGGGAATTGAATAGTATCAAACCTAATCTGCGTTTCACTCATGCGGCTAACTCCGCAGAAATTATCGCAACGCTAGTACAACGACACATAATATCTTGACCTGGATGCAAATTAACGCCTCCTATAGAAGAGCGAGACTTCCACTTTTTATCTATTTCTGCATTTTTATATATTTCAGCATCGTTCCAAGAGCATATTTTACCTTCTAACACATCGTGAGAGTGTCTTACTCTTTCGTCTCTAGCACTAAGCCACTGATATTCGGTAATACCTAAGCTTAAATTTCTAGCTCTAGTTATATTACCGTTTAGTTTAGAGATTTGGTCTCTAGCAATAATCTTCGCTCTGTTTTTACTAATGTCAAAAGCCTCACGTAATTTAATCGTTAAGCTTCTTGAGCTTTCGCCGCTTCTCACAGAGGTGTAGACAATTTCCGCTACTTTATCCAACATACGCTCGGGGATAGTTTTAATAAGCCTTGTGTTCTCTATAGCCCACAGCTTCATTTCATCTGTAATATTTGAATTGCTTTCTGGGACTGATCGAATGAATTTTGTAAAGATATTTCTATTGAACTGATTTACGAACTTTGCCCGCTTGATTAAGCTGCCGATTAAACCGCTTGCTTTGCTTAAAGCATAAAAACTTATCGTTTTTAGTGCGTTCTCTAATTCGTCACTGACATCATCTTTTCTGATTGAATATTTATAAGAAGAAATGAAAGCTTGGTTTTCAACGAGGTTATTTACAACCAAAGCTTTCACTTCTCTAACATAAGCAAGTAGATCACGCTTATACGCAATCTCTGCAAATATAGAAAAAGGTATAGCGATACTTTTTTTAATTCGTTTTCTTTTCAACGACATCTTAAATATTTTTTAAACAAATTAATTATATATTTTTTTGTAGAAAAGATCAATGCTCTACTAGCAAAAATTCACAATATATAGAGTTATTTTTATAAAAAAACACAAGATATGCGGCGCTGTTACTCGAAAACGAAGCAATTTCCCTATCTTTTACAAGACAATGGAATCATTGCTTAAATACGGTTAAATTAACAACCTGTCTATTATCTCTATCTGAGACTTAAGTATTTTAAGATCAGAAACAAGTATGGCTTTTCGTTCCGTGTTCGCTAAATTCTGATCTGTAGTTCCCCAATATATCGTTGCATCAGCATTTAAAGCTTGTGCATACCTAACTATATTCTGCGCTATATTTAGAGAGTTAATTGCTTCTTTTTCTACTTCATTAGTCATTTTTTTTATCCTAATTTTAATTAAACAACTTGATTCACATTATGCTCTTGCCTAGGTTTTAAAGCATTATACATACTACTAGCTTCTGCAACTGTTCTAGATAAGAACTGAGGGGCAAATATTGCTCCTCTAATTAATGGATTCCAACTTTGAGTAGCATTTAATCCAATAGCAACGGAAGGTAAAGCAAACCATGCCCCTTCTAGAGTAGAAAATGCAGCTCTTGCAACATCCTTTGTACTCGGTTTGCTTATATTCTTTTCAAACAAAGACTGGAATGCTCCATGTTCAACCATTCCTTGTATTGATGATGCTATTACTCCGCCTAAAAGAGCACCAGTTATAGTTGAAGTTTCTTCACTAAAACCTATTTCTTGCATTATTCCTTTAGTAAGAGCCGAATAAGAAACAAATCTACCTACCCCACCGAAAAAAGCAGTAGCATAAGTAAACAATTTGCTGCCGATACTATCAAGGTCAATATGACGATATTTCATGTTATCTACAGTCTTATGCAAAGACTCGTAATTTTCAATAATTTTGTAAATCAACAATGGAATCGTGGTTGCGGCTGCCCAAGCTATAAACTCATTAAATCCCTGTGCATCCACAACTTTCTCATCATCAAGCTCTACTTTCCATAATAACATAGCGGGTTGTGTCGCCAATGCGATTGCCGCTCCTTGTAATGCTCTCTTTTGTAAATTACCTAATTCGTGCAGATTGTCTTTATTCTCGGTAAGAAATTTATAAATTGTGAATATGCTGTATGCACTAGTTACGGCCAAAGTATTTATGGTAGATAAAATAAAAGCCGTTTCGTATTCGTGAATATGTATATCAAAATTCTCTAATTCCCAAATGCCGTCATTAAAAATAGGCATCATAGCAAGGCCCGTACCAACACCTAAAGCAGTACTTGCTCCTATTTTTAATAGCTTCTTACACTTACTATCACCGCTATTAACAATTTGCTCTTGTTCTACAGCTGATTTATCAAGCAACGATGCTCTGAATTCCTCGAATTCTTTTGATTCCTCAGCTTCATTGATTTTAGACAAGTTAGGTCTAATTTCTTTTCTTGCTTGTTGTATGTCAATACTACTGCTTGAATCAAAATCGGAAGAAAGTGTTATCTCTACATGTATATTGTTTTTCTTAGCATAATCTTCATAAGTAAAATTAGAATTATATTTAACTTCCAATTTCTCATTGTTTTCATGCGTAATATTAATTATATCTATGATTTCACCTTTTGTTTCTTCAATATTCCCTTTTTCTTCCTGCTCTTTTCTATTGCAATAATATTCGGCAATTCTTTGTAATCTCCAATTAACAAGTTCAGGAGGTAATTTAGGTTCTTCTATTCTTTTCATGATTTACCTGCAACTATCCCAAGGTTGACATTTATAACTTGTTTCCACAAAATTGCCGTGTATCGGATGGGTTGAATGTTTTTCAATGTGCATCACAATAAACCATGTGGCAGCTAATGTAAGCACTCCTTGGGTTATTATTAACATTAGTGTTTTCATTCTATTATTACCTTAAGCGTTATATTGAGCTAAGAACTCTCTTAATTTTACTATATCATTTGAGGTTTCATCCAAAGATTTTGTTGCGGCAGATAACAAACTAGCTAGCCTTGGGTCGGTTTTGTCAAATCCGCCTCTAAATATTCCACCAGCCCAATTTTGGACGTTTTGAGCATCACTCATAAACCATGACAACCACTCCTCGGCCGCGTAGTTTTCTTGTATTAACGTATTATTTGTTTTTACTTCTACGCTAGGTATTTTTTCAGGTTCAGGTAATATTGTATCGTCTGTATTTTTTGACATTTTTCCTCCTAATTTAAATTAATGTTATTATTATATTTCTTCTACAGTAAACCAAGCAGGACCTATAGCATCACCAGTTCCGTTAACGGACGATAGAGCGTTAAATGTTATTCTTAACTCCACTCTAGTAGAAACAGACGGAGAGATATACGCAATAGTGCCTGCCCCTGGAACTCTATTAACTGTAGAATTAGGCGGTGCAGCACCCGAAACAACTCCTAATGCAGCATTAGTATCTGAGTTATACCAACGTAGAGCATTGTAGTCTCCGCTTCCTGATGAAGTAGCATTGTTAATAGAACCCGTTAATTTATAAGTTTTACCTGCTGCTAAAGTAATACGTCCTATAGATGCGGTGTTGGTAGAGGTGTTATATGCAGTTGCAGTATCAAGGCTAATATTACTACCTCTAACAAAAACATTACTGTCGAATTTTATGTGATCTCCCACTGCAACGTTAGTGCTATAAGTAGCTGCGTTATAGCCGTGTAGAATAGATTTAGTTCCTGCTCCTCCAGAATTATTATCAACATAAGCTTTAGTTACGGCATCTTGGTTATTAATAGGTGTTCCTAACGATGTCATACGATATCCGTTCATCGACACGTTAGAAGCAGGGGCAGCAATTTGATCTAATCTTGATGTTAACGTTGTTGCAATTGAAGAAGTACCTGATCCCGTTATCGCTCCTGTTAAAGTTATATTTTTGTTATCTACGTATCTTTTTGTAGTTAATTCACTACTTGTATAAGGATCAACACCGAATATAGGATAAAATACTTCAATATATGAAGAAGCGGGATAAAAAGCCATATAATCGGTAAAAGTACTTCCTACTTTTCTACCAAACGAAATTTTTTCCTCAATTTCAGGAACAGTAACATTGCTATGGCTAGCCTCATCATAATAAGTGTAATCTTGCTTAGGTTCGTATTTTGTGTAACATCCGATATTAGTCAAAGCATTTGTCATCGAATTTACAATATAACCTTCACCGCTATGATAATTATAACCACTGTCCCCAGTATAATCTGTAATATCATCAATTGATGCTTTTAAATCAAAAAACGGTCTGCGAAAATTATCATGTATTGATGAGTTTGTAGAAAATTTAGTAGTCAAAGCAATAGATAAACCTGTTTTTGTAGAACCTGCATCAACTGTTTGTGTAGGATTTAAAACTGTTGTACTAATTTTTGAATCAGTATAATTTTTTGCTGAATTAAGCGTAATCGTGTCCGCGCTATCCATTTGACTTTTATTGATAGCATCCGTACTCAAAATACCGCTTGCTAAATTAATTATTCTTTTTGCATTAATATTTAAATTTGATTGAGGAATACTCATTTGATCAAGCGTATTTGTTCTAACTCGATTATCAAAATCAGAAATTTGAGAAGCAGACCACGTATGATTATCAACAAAAAATTTAGTTGCACCGTCTTGGTCAAAAACAGGATCAGCTAAATTAACGATCTTATTTGATTGTAAATCTAAATTACCGCTAATTCCTAGCCCTGGGATAGAAACGTTTTTAAAAAACAATAACTTATCGGTTTGCTCATCGTATTTAAAAATATTTGAACTATTACCTCCAAACCTAGAGGCACACTCTAAGTAAAAGTTACCGAACGTTGTTGAAGATGTAGAAAACTCATGCTTAAACCTAAACCCATTTAAGCTTGAATTTACAAAGGCAAGCCCCGTGTTTAAGTTAGTACCTACAAGTGGAGTAAATAGATTCTGTAATATTAGATTAGCTTCATTATTAAGCTGATCGGCGTTAAATCTAAGACTTTGTTCGTTGCCGAAAATATCAAGCGTAGGGTCTATCGATTTAAGAAATAACGGCATTAAAGCACCTCATCGTTTAATGCTTGCAGCAAAGCATAGATATCTTCGTCAACTTCTGCTTTAAATTGAGACAAATCATCCTCTGTTAGCAACCTTAAGAACTTAGCTGAATCTGTAGCTGTTTTTTCTTTAACAACAATATGAGGTTGAAAAACTGTTTTAGACATTAAGGTATAGTTTTTTCTAAAATGAATAAAGAACACAATTTAGGTTCTACGGGTAAAGTAGTAACTTTAGGGATTCCAACGTATTGACCCGGTAACATTACATTATCTGGCAATCCGATTTTATAATCTTCGCCGTTATATTCGGCGCTAGCTACGGAATCAACTTTGATTTGATCCGTTGTTCCAGTAATTTCTGTTGATAAAGATTGAAAAACGGCAGGATCGGTAGCCGTCTTTTCTTTAATAGTTAACAGCGGTTTATATTTTATGGCCATATTCAATATACAGTATTGATTAGTATTAAAACTCTACTAATAATACCATACCTAGAGGTGGATTTAAAGGGATATCTGCTTTTTTAATTATTGGCAAAATAATATTTTTATTAAATTTTACAGGTTTTTCAAAATTGAAGTTTTGATAATCATATTCAAAAATTGTATTTTTACTATCCCATCCCCAACTTTGAGTAAAAAATGTACTAATTGTACGAGTTACATCATATAACCCAAATCTTTTAGGAAAACGATAATTTGGATTATCGCCAAATATACCTCCATTATCATTATCAAAATCAGATTCAAATATAAACCCTTTATAAATAGGGGTAGGATTTGCTC
The DNA here is from genome assembly GCF_034366785.1 of Candidatus Trichorickettsia mobilis. Lineage (NCBI taxonomy): Bacteria > Pseudomonadati > Pseudomonadota > Alphaproteobacteria > Rickettsiales > Rickettsiaceae > Candidatus Trichorickettsia > Candidatus Trichorickettsia mobilis. The sequence goes on along the minus strand of NZ_CP112933.1, from coordinate 37,428 downwards.
TAGGTGCTACATGATACTTATTCTGATATCCAAAAATACCTATATGTAAAGGAGCTAAAGGATCATCAGAACCCATATGATCAGCTCCGCTATCCCAAGCAAATAGACGTAATCCTGCACTTGAACGATGACTACTGCTTCTTCCTCTTGAATCAAACCATAGAGTACCATGCCCTCTATCATCTGAACTATAGCCTGAAGGGTATCTAAATTCAAAATCACCTACCGCATTATGACCCTCATCATTTAAATCAGCTGCTTTCCACGTGTTTTTAACATTTAATGTTTGACCTCTAATATATTGCCCATATTCATAACCTCCAAAAACAGTAAATACAAACCCTAAAATAGTTCCAAGAGCTGTTAATGTTTGTACCCCAGCTAAAGCTGCTATTTGAGCTTCTATTTCTACAAGAGATGCCGCATTAGTTGCTACTGTGGCAGCTTTGGCAGTTAAATCTACTATCTCAGCAGTTTCAGCTACTCCTACCGCATTTTTTACTGCCGTAGTTAAAGCATTTGCTTGATTAAATGTAACATCTACCATATCTACAGCATCTTTAACTCCAACAATAGTTTTTACAACTTTATTCAGGTTTTTAGCCTGGTCTAAAGTAATATCAACTATATCGGTTGTTACTTTAACCCCTATAAGTAGCTTTACAAGTAATGCAAGTTTGTCTAATTTAGTATTAATATCTCCTATCTCATTAGGAGTAACATAATCTGTACCTTTTGTTGCTCCTATTAGTTCACCCGATAACCCTATTTTAACCAGTAAACCTGTTTCTAACGCGGTTAATGCTAACTTAGTGAAAATAGCTAGAGGTCCTTCTAAAATATTTAATACATTGGGAGTGGGTTCGCCAAACTCATTAGGTTTATTTTTTCTTGTTTTAAAACTTGTAGGCGATATAAATTTATCTTGATTATATACAACTAAAGGCCCAATAGGAATATCTGTAAGTTCTACATAATCTGTACCGGGAATAGCTTTTGATAAAGTTCCAATATGATTATCAACAGTATTTTTTAATAATCCACTTTCTAATTCACCTAATGATTGTGCTTTAGTAAAAGTATATGTTGTTCCTAAATCATATAGTTCCATTACGGCTTTTAATTTAGGATCAATGTCAGCAATCAAATAAGCAGGATTATCCCAAAAAAATGATACTGTCTTATTTGCCACTATAAAAGCCGAGTTATCAAATAACTTAAAATTCTTAGCTGTTCTAATTTGAGTCATAGCAAGACTGCTTGACACTTTAGTTAAAGGGCTAGATAAATCCGTATCTACAAAACCTGCAAATATTTGAGGTAGCCATGGACCAGACATTATCCAATCTGAAGCAGATAGGTGATTAAAAGTAGGGTTTGGGATCGCTATTTCAAGCAATCCTGTAGGCTCAGGAAATAACGCCGCTCCTAAGGTCGGTAAATTCACAACCCCTATTTGCAAACGCTCTTCCGGTCTATTGGTGTAATCACCTACCCAGATTCTGTTGTGATCTAGCTTACCTAAGACGTCTAATTTATCTACGTTACGACGCAAATCTATTATATCCTGTCTTATATCTATTAAAATAGGCGAAGGTCTAGCGATTTGATTGTTATCACCTACCAAAGTATAGCCTTTTGGACAAAAAATCTGAAAATCTAAATTATTATCTTGATCTAAACCAAAAAGTTTAACCCAACTTTGGTTATCGAGACCTTTTAAAAGAGAATAGAAACTATTGTTTTCTTCAACAAAGGCAAACATACCTTTGCTACGCCTTTCGGTTGTGATGTTATCTCTACCTAGAATACTACTAACGCTATGTATCCCACCTTTACCGAAAATATCTAAATGAGTAGGATAAACATCGCTTATACCCAAAGGTCTTATGTAGTCACTTACTTTGATTCCAGTCATGCCGTTAAATGCGTTAATATACTTGAAATCTTATCACTTTCATTAGCGTAATGTGCATCTATTATATTTGCTAGCTCTGCATACCATTCTGGAGTGCTGTTATCTACTTCATTGTTAAAATCTTCAGGGAATGTAGGATACCAACCGTAGTAAAACAGCGGTAATCCGTAACCATTATTCAATCTATCGGCTTCATACTGTAAATTTTTGTGACTATTTTGCTCTGCATTAGTCATCAATAGAGTAGTATAGGCAAATATTCTTTCTGCAGATGTTTCACCTAAAGGATCAGAGCCGTCAAAACCATTCCTACCAATTCCTGCACCGACATTGACTACAACTATTCTTTTGACGTTTGGTTTTATTGTGAGTCCAAGCTTAATTGCCCTATCAACAGCGTTATTAATTAAAAAGGTTCCGTCTATATAATCATGTCCATTAAATGGGTGGCTCGGTAAATAAGGGAAAGCTGCAGATGATGCTCGACATACGTCTACTATTTTAAAATCTCTGCCTATAAAATACGCTGGGTCATTGAAATTTGAAAAATAAACAGGTCTGCTCATATCCTGTTCAACGGCAGGTATAACAATAGGAACATTCAAATTAGCTAATGTACTTGTTCCAAAATTACGCTCTAAAGTCTGATGTAATACATTATGACCAAAATTAGAACTGCTATCTGGTGACGTATAAAAAGCATTATTGTTTGCAATAGAAAGTATTTTACTCAATGTACTCGGTCTGTCTGAATCAGTAGTACTAATACTAAAAATTTTCTTAGCTTCTTCTAAGAAAAAAGACTCCATTTGATCGGGAGTTTTGCCGTAAGCATAAGCACAAGCAAGAATCGCACCAATCGAAGTACCGCACATTACGTCAGGATATTTCCAAAAATCAGCTTGCGGTATTCCCCACTGATGTAGAAACTTCTGCATAAAACGATTTTCGCCATACCCTTTAGTTGAACCGCCTGAAAAACTAAATACTCTGATGGTATCTTTGTCCATTATTTAATACCCATTACAAACTGCTCACTTATTTCTTGTAAGGTACGATAGCAATTATATGTCAACACAATCCCGTATTCGTTAGTAATTGATATCTTCTTAACCTCGTCAAAAACAAGAGCAATATCACTTGAAATCTCATAAAATATATAATGTTCGCCTAAACCTTCGGGATAACAAAACCACTTATATCCAATCCCTAAAAACAGATACTCGCCTCTTATATCGTATACTAACTCTGTGGCTCTAAGAACAGACATAGGATTTGTAAAACCCGTATCTTCTATATCTTCGGCGTACTCTCCGTAATATATTTTATACTTATAATTCACGCTCAAAGATTTGTTAAAACTCGTCCCTGTAGTATCATATGCGCTTATTTCAAAATTAACTGAGCCTAAAGTATCTCTTCTTACGTCCTCACTTAAAATAATTTCTACAGGAGAAGAATTTGGTAAATCACTTAGTATAGCGGTATCGTTTAAATTAATTGCTATAGAATTTTCTTTTAATAGCTCAGGATTTTGTATTAAGAACTCAACAGAATAAGAACCGGCTAGTATCTTATAACCTACCTCAACTTCCGTAGGTAAAGAATTAATATTAAAAGAGCTAAAATAAGGTAGGTCATAGCCGTACAATAACTTAGTCCACAATACTTTTAGCTCTACATCTTTAAACCTTGTGCCTTTCTTAAAACCGCCTACATCAAAAGGCATCGGCAATTCATTAGTATAGCTAAAACCAAAACTGCTAAAGAACTTCTTACTTACTTCGCCTGCATCTATGATTTTATCATCAGTTGTAATAATTAAGTGGTCTCTACTATCAATTTTAGCGTCTTTCACGCCGTTACCGCGATCGCCTTTGTCGCCTTTTATAGATTTCCCGTCTTTGCCGTCCACCCCATTTTTTGGAGTCGGTATATCAGCTTTTATTTTCTCAACGGCATCTGCTATAGACCCCGCAAGATTGCCGCTTAATTCTTTTTGATACGCGTCTAACTTGGCGTTTATTTCTGAAGATAGACGCTTTAATATCTTCTGCTCGTCAGCATCTTTGCCGTTAACTCCGTCTTTTATAGAGTTAGACTTTTCTGCAATTAAATTCGATAACTCGGACTTTATAATCTCTATCTTATCATTTAGCGTGATCTCAAGTTTTTTTAATATAAACTCGTTGTCGGCATCCCTGCCGTCACGACCATTAACTCCGTCTTTTACTTGCGGAATAGAATTTTTTAAATTTTTAATATCCTGTTCTAACTGTTTATTAAGTTCTTCTTTTATTCCGTTGATTTTTTCCTCTAATACGGACATCAAAGAGTGTTTTATGCTTTCTTCGTCAGCGTTTTTGCCGTCAACTCCATTCTGTCCATCGACTCCGTCTCGTGGGACAATCTGCTTCGGTATAGCTTCTTTAATCTCTAAAAGACCTTTTTGTAATTTCTGCTCAAGCAGTTTAGATACTTCGCTTATTACCTTCTGCTCATCAGCGTCCTTGCCGTCCTCGCCGTTTTTTCCATTAATTGCAGTCGGTATAAGCCGCTTTATTCTTTCAACTTCAGTAGATATTTTCTCGGCTATAATTTTTTCTAACTCAGCAACAACTTCTCTACTATTAACACTTGTACCGTCTTTGCCGTTCTCTCCGTTTTTAGGCAACGGAATAAGCTTAAGTACTTCATCAATAATAGCTTGTTTATTTTGATTGAGATCTTGTAATAACTTACCGGTTATTGATTTTTCTATTATTTCAATATCAGGTTCTTTTGTGATTATTTGAGGTTCTATATCGGATAAAAGTAAATCAATTTTATGTATAGTGCCGTCTGAATATTTTATAACGACACGACCATCTTTAAGATCAATAGAAGAAACGAATTTTAAAGCTAGGTATTTGTCCGTTAACTCACTGACCGTAACTGCAAGTAAAGCTAGTTCTCTATTCACAGATTACCCATTTTTAAGTTTCTTATAGGTATTACGGACTATATCTTTAACCTCTTTATCCTCTTTACTTTCTTTGTCCTCTTCATTATTTTTTTCAACAGCCAATAAGTCCGCATTATCATCGTCAATTTCTATTAATTCTTCAGGTTCTGGTTTAGACAATTTAATATTTACGTGAAACTCGCCCCTTCCAAATCTTTCTTGCCAGCACTCAATCGGATCAATCGCGCCGCGATCCATATATATAGCGTCAGTTTCTGCATATTTTTTCTTGATCTCTGCCCACTCTAACTCTGAAGGGGCGGTTAAAGACGGAAACTCCCACTCCCAAACTTTCGGTTTATCAGTCCAACTTTTTTGCGATTTCAAAATATCAAGTAACCAATTAATACACGGCTCTATTTGATCGCCTCTATACGCTCTTACTATATCGTACCAGTTTTGCAAGTCGCTTGCTCCGGTAGCATTAAGGCCGCCAGGAGATTTACCGAAAAGCCTAGTAGCGGGTATTCCCGTTACTGCACAAATATTTTCTGAAAACCTATCCCACAAATCTGCTAAACCTGAGACCGAGCTAGCTTTTTTTTCGTAATCTTCTGTACCGCTACCATCGAGAATTATGCTATTAGATACCGACCTTGTTTTGTCTATCAAGTCGATTCGCTCATTAAGGCTAGCTTTTACTTCTTCACCAGCAGCCATTTTTTGAGCAAGCCCATTTAATTTAAGAATTACTTGCACAAAATCTTGTATGATTTCTACCGAAGAAGTGTTAACTAAATTATAATTACGTATTGATTCACAACATGACTGCAAAACAGAAACATCCCAACCTTGATTATTTACTCTCAAAGAATTAGGTATCTTGTCGCCGCCAAAAATACAGCATCTAGACCTATGTACTTTAAAAGAAATGTCCGACAACCCATTCCAGTTGTTGGTAATAGTAAACAGCTCGGGTTCGCCGTAGTACTCTTTGTAAAAATCATTACATAAGTCATCATCGTTCCAGTATATCTGATGCCGATCAAAAACTTTTAATGATATTAGTTGCTGAATTCTATTTAAATTTAAAGGTTTATCGAATTCTTGCTCATCATCAACAAAAGCTACTAATAAGGCTCCTCCGTACAGTCTGCCAAAACAACCTGCATCTATTATCGCCTGTTTTGCTTTTACTCTATATAGCTCTTTTAACAACAATTTATCAGCTTCGATGAACCCTCTAATAGCATCGTCAACAAGGATGTTTACTATTCTTTTACCGATTCCGTTTGATTTGTATATTTCAGCTAACGTGTACTGGTCTAAAGATAAAGTTGGTCTAAAAAATGTAGAGTTGGTGCGACTACGCTTAGTTCCAAGATTAGTAAAAACACTTGAGTAACCGTCAACACGACTATTATTGTTAGGCTTTGATAAATAATTTGCAATTTTATTTTGAATATTTTTAAACATCGAAAATATGGTATAAATTTATATATCATAATACCATAATTAGAAGTAATTGTAATATGTTTTGTGATTTTAGTGGTGAGGTATTGAGATTGTTTTAGTTAATTTGAAAGCAATAATCGTATTCTAGACAATACTTCGTTTAGTATTTTTTTGTCTAATCTCGTAATTTTTGTTACTTTACGTTCTTTCCAATCCATAGAACGTATTTGATCACAGAGAATAGCTCCTTTTATATCGTTATAGTTAATCAAAACCTCAAATGGATAACCTTTGACAGAACTTGTAATAGGAACAAACAAAGCTAATTGACTTTTAATATTGTAGTTACTTGGAGACAAAACTATAGCCGGTCTTTTTTTAGCTATTTCTCGACCTTTTTGAGGCTCAAAATCTATCCAAACAATATCGCCTTTCTCAGGTGTGTAATTTACCACGTTTCTTTACCTACTGGAGCATCGCTAAATATTATTTCATGGCGATTGGCTTCTGTTATTTTATTTACTAGCATATCCAACTCTGAAATGTCTGAGCTAATAACAAGTCGGTTTTCTTCTACTTTGACATTAACGTTAGTCCCATCCTTAAGATTAAGCTCGCTAGCAATCCTCTTCGGCACTCTAACGCCTAAACTGTTGCCCCATTTTTTTACTTGGCTATACATATAAAACCTACATAATTTAATTATACAAGTATATACTTTTAGACAAAGAAAGCAATAGTCTTGTTGTTAAATTAGGGTATGCCATCACTAATTTTTGTATATTAATAAAAATTAGACCCTTAATATACGATTATTTCGGGTGATTTTGTTCATTAAGTAATGTATTTTTTGGGTATACCCTAAATATACAACCTACACTAAAATACTGTGTATTGAGTTGGTTTTGCTATTTCTTTACACTACACAAAGTGAAGTCTTAGAACTTAAATTTTTACAATCTATCTTATAAAAAGATCATCAAAAACAGACATATCCCATTTAGTATAATCTGCGCTAGTGTTTCTCATACAATTTTCTAGCGAATACCTAATAGAGTCTATGCAATGATTGTTTTTGTCTATAATTTCTTGTTTAATATCACCGCTACGCTCATCTACCTTATAAGAATACAAAGAAAATTCTTTGATGGTTTCAACACAACGAGGATGAATTATTACTTTTGAAAAAGATTTAATATATTCAATACCACCCTCAATACTTCCAGCACCTTTTTTAACAGGTTCAATCCAATATCCTCGTCTTTTTAAGTAATCAATCTGAATTTGTCCTGCATTATCAGCGTATATACAATATTGCTTTAATTGCGGTAAGCGCTCCTCTAAAAATTGCCCCATGTGTTCTAGGCTAAGTTCAGTCTTAACCGCTTCATGCGTTATATATAAATAATTAGCTTTATCATCAATATAGCATCTTATGCCTGCGGTTGGATGCTCAGGTGAAAAACCAAAATCTAAACCAAAGTGCAAGTGTGCGTTTCTAGGTTGTTCAAATTCTTCTACAAACCAATGTTTATCTTTAACAAAAACTCTGATGTTTGAATGCTTTTTACATTCTCCTTCGTAATCATGCAAATAAGCTTCGTAATCAGTCTTTTTCTTATGTTCTAACTCTATAAAAAACTCTTTACCCATAGGGTATGGATTGTCTCGGTATGAGACTTTTCTTACATAAGAATTAGGCGGCGGTTCTTGGGTAACAAAAGTACGATAAATTACATCGCTTTCTTCACTAGGATTAAATGTACATATAATTTTACATCCTTCATTTCTAGTAACTGTAGGTATCAACAAATCCCAACTTTCTTTGGATATAGTCGCTGCTTCTTCTATCCACACGTATTTAATATCTGGTATACTTTTGACACTTTCTACATTTTGCCACAAACCGGTGAAAACAAAATTTACATTTGTAGATAGATTTTTAATCCCTTCTCTAGTTATCTTAAAATATTGAGTTAATTCCATTTTTCTAATGCGCTTAGACAACAAAAAATGAACGCTGTCTTTTAAAGAGTCTTGAGTTTCTCTACAACACAAAAAAACTACGTTGCTAACTGTAAAACTAGCAGCAACCAAAAACTCAGCAACACAAAATGATTTAGCGGCACCTCTTCCGCCATAAATTATGTTGTATGTGTAATTCTCAAGATATAACGGCAAAATCCAGTCAGGTACTTCATGCTGTTTAATCAATATCTTCTTCTGCATTTTTATCACCGGTTTTTAACGGGCTTAATTGAAAAGCTACGATCTCTTGTGAATAATTCGTATTTTCCGTTTCTATTTTATCTTTTTGTCCGAGGAATTGCTTACCTAGCCATATTTGCATAGGAACGTTACCTTTAGCCGCCGACCCCCATTGCATACGCCTTAGACTAGCTTTGCCGACTTGAGAATTCTTTTTATAGTACTCCGCAAAGTTGTCGTATCCCTGCTCTTTTATTCTTCTAACTAAAGTATCGTAACTAACCCCTAAAACACTCGCAATTTCCTCACCCGTGCATTGTATTTCACAAAGTTTTTGCACAAGTTTAAAATCGATTTCAATGTTATATCCACGAATATCTTCACTCATTAATCAAAACCGCTTTTTCCCCAGTTTCTTTTTCCCATCTAGCAACTATCAAATCTACATATGCAGGCGATAGCTCCATCATATAACAATTACGCTTTGATTTCTCGCAAGCAATTAGAGTTGTGCCACTACCTCCGAATGGGTCGTACACTCCCTCCCCTACCTCGGAATTATTGAGTATCGGTCTTAACATACACTCAAGGGGTTTTTGAGTGCTATGGTTAGTCTGTTCTTCTTTATCCTTTCCAAAGCCATTGAAATTATCTATATGCCAAACTGTCACTTGGTCTCTTTTCCCTTGCCAATTATGAGTTTTCCCTTTTCTTACCGCATACCAACAAGCTTCATATTGGTGGTGATAATCACCTCTACCAAATACAAGATGTTGCTTAACCCATATAATCAAATTTATTAATTTAAAATCACAATTCTCGATATTTTCGGCAAATTTATGCGTGTATCCAGATGGATGCCAAACATAAGCTATATCACCTGCAAATAAAGAGTAAGCTTCCGACCAATCGAATCTATGATCATTTAAAACTTTACCAGTAGCTTGGGCAACGCCAAGTTGACCACTATCATTCCGCCACTCAGGTTCGTAGTTTACCCCATAAGGCGGATCGGTTACCATTAATATAGGATTCTCTTCGTCTAGTAATCTGCTTACATGCTCTGGATTAGTGCTATCACCGCATAAGAGCCGATGGTTGCCTAATATGTATAAATCGCCGAGTTTAGACTTAGGCTCTGTAGGTAAATCACCGACAATTTCATCTTCACTAGTCAAAAGATTTTCTTCACCGAAACCAACGAGCATATCTTCTGGCATACCGAAATCGACTAAAGTTTCAAGGTCAAATCTTTCGCTAAGTATATCAAAGTCATACTCACCGAAAGGCAGATTGTCTCTTATGTTAATTCTATCTAGCTCTTCTTGACCAAGAAGCTTATCGGGCATTAAAACTTCTATACTATCGTCTTCTTTATATCCCGCCGCAAGCAAGGCTTTCTTACGTTGATGTCCGCCTATTATAGTGTAATCGTTATTCACGATAATACGTTGATGATATCCGTCTTGTTGTATATGAGACGTTAGCTTTTCCAGTTCTTTGTTACCGATCTTCCTTGGATTGTTGTTATACTCTTTTAACTCTGAAATTTTAACTAAAGTAGGATTCCATTTTATCATTCCACCACCTCCCAGTCATCGGCTTCAAAGTCTTCTGTTGTGTAATATCTGAATTTATCTGGTGAAGAACCAAATGTTTTTCTGGTTATCTTCTTGCCATCTTTCAACACTTCTAGGGCTTCTATAAAATTCATATATCCAAAGCTCCCCTATACAATTCTATTAAAGCATCTTCCTCATCAATCTTAGCCCTGTCCTTTTTGCGAAGTTTAAGAACGTGCTTCAGCGTTTTAGTACAGTAACCCTTAGCCTTAGCCTCGGCGTATGCTTCTTTTACCACCTCGGTATACATGGCTTTTTCGTCCTCTAGACGCTCTAGTTTTTCAACTGTGTTCTTTAGGTCGTTTGTGTTTATTGCTTCTGTCATTTTGTTATCCTATTTTCTTATTATTAATTTTCACCACAAACCTATCGTAAAACTCTCTCACCACTTCCTTTCCCTCAACCGCCTTAAACCTGCGCTTGTACTTCTGTTCTATCAGCTCTTTATTAGCCTTGAAGCCGTACTTGTCCTTGATTGAGACTTGTAGAGTGCGGCAGTCTTCTAGAGGTGTAGAAATTGAAGATATCATTTTTTAAAAGCCTCATCTGCTTTAGCTTTCATAAAACTTTTTATAAACTCTCTAACTTCTGGTGTATTAGGAATATCTTTTATAAACTCGTGGTTATTAACCTCCATCTCTTCTATATCTTCAATAGTTAAATCATCGAGTAAATCATCTGGTTTATGTCCTGACAAGATCAATTCCTTAGTTAAACCGCAACACATCTGAAATATTGCAGCTGATTTAAGCCTTTCTTTTGCGTCATCATCTAAAGTAAATTCAGGTTTTTTGTTGCTACAACCTTTATTAAGTTATGCAAAGCTATAATTTCTTCGTTAAGATTTTCATCTTTATGTTCTTTCATATATTCGTCAAAAACTTTTCCTAAAACTGTAATCATTCTAGTAATAGTATTTTCTAAATCTACATTTGAAGTATCTATTAAACGCTTTCCATCATCAAAGTTGCTTAATATTAGCTGGTATCCTAAGTTATATTTAGTGCAGTAATTCTGTAGGTAAGTCTGCAAGAATTTACCGTGTTCTCTTAAATTATTTTCATTACTCATATTTTTTCTCCTCAAAATGGCAGTTCATCGTCTAAATCTGAGTGTCCTACACTCTTGCTACTAGCAGCAGGTGAAACATACTTTCCGTTAGACACTTGGTTACTAGCAATAGGATTGGTGTTGTAATACTCGTTATATTCTTTTGTTCCCAAAGTAATGATTTTTATCACCTTGTTTTTATCATCGTATTGCCCTGTCTTATCGACTTCTACGCCTATTTTTACGAGACATTGCAAGTTATTAAGCTTAGAGAATTTATCTAAATCCCTTATAGCTTGAGCTTTCGGTGATTCATCCTCATGACTGATATTGTGTGCGGACTCTAGTATTCCTCTGATCAATGAACGACCCATACTTCCCCAGATATCGTTACCGCTATCATCCTTTTTGTTACCTTGTATTCCTAGTAACTGAAAAATTTTTCTATTTTTGTATTCTCCTTCAGTTATCGTAAACTCAACATTTAAGCCTATTGAGCCAGTCTTTTCACTTTTACTTAACAAGGCTTCATCCCCGTGATTACCTCCCCTTAAAGTAACCGCTGCTTTCGCTATAGTTCCTTTAGGTATTAACGATACTTGTGGCTCTGCATTGTTAAAATTCATATATTCGTGCATATAATTCTCCTTTTTGTTAATTAATTCCATGAGTTTTCTTGAGCTAAATCAGTAAACTTATTAGCTCCTAAGTCAGCGTGAAGTTGAACTTTTCCCGTTTCACCCTCTCTGTTCTTAGCTATTATTACTTCGACAACGTTTCTGGCATCGTCCATTTTTTTAGCCCAATCTGCATGCTTATCCTTTTCATAAACGGCAGGCTCGGCTTGTTTTAAGTAATATTCTTCACGATACAAAAGCATTACAGTATCGGCATCTTGTTCTATCGCTCCAGAGTCTCTTAAGTCAGACATTAAAGGCCTACGATCCTCTCTTTTTTCAGCTCCTCTGGATAGTTGAGACAACACTACGATAGGCACTTCAAGCTCTATAGCTATTTGCTTTAAAGCTCTGGTAATTTCTTCTATTTGATAAACTTTGTTTTGATATTGCTTATTATTACTTTCGCTTTTTAAGCTAATCATTTGCAGGTAATCGATGAAAACGATATCAAGTCCTACTTGGTTTTTTAGAGTTTGGCATTTGTTCTTAAAAGCACTTAGAGAAGTTACCTCTTCGTCGCTAATGAATATTTGATCTTTTTCTTGTATTTGATATCGCTTTATAGCGTTGTGCTGTTCTTGTAGGTTATGTTTGTTATCTTTATGTTTTAGCTTTTTGCTATTGAACCCTAGGCGATTTGACAATATGCGACATAGTACTTGTTTCCTCGGCATTTCAAAAGAAAAGAACATTACTTTCTTGTTCTGGCTACAAGCATTAAGAGCTAGATTAACCGCAAAAGCACTTTTGCCCATAGAAGTACGACCTGCCAAAACTATCAGCTGTCCGTTTCTAAAACCACCTTCTAGCAAATAATCTATGTGAGAATGACCGCTGCTAATCGGTTGTATTTCATCATCGTTATTTAAGAAATTATCTAGAATATCGTAAATATATTCATTAGTTGCGATATTGTCGTTAAACAGGTTCTCAATACTCGAAATAGTATCGGAAGCTACAGTTTCGGCAACTGTTGATGGGTCTTTGACTTTGGTAACCGATTTACTCAAAGAATCCAGCATTTGCCTTTTTATCGACAGCTCTTTTACCTTGGTAATAATACTGGTGCTGTTGGTGATCGGCGCAGCATTAGTTCTAGCACTAGCTAAATAGCTTTTGATATCTATATCGCTTACCGCTTTCCACTGGTCTTTATCGGTATTTAACAGCATTAGATGATACAAGTAGACATCATTAGTTGCTTTGTCTATTTCCTTAAGCCTTTTGAACAAAAAGCCGTTACAAGGATGATAAAAATCGTTTTCTTCAAGAACCGAGGACACCTTGCTTATTATTCCGGGATATCCCGTTAAAGGCGAGATCATGCAACCTATAAGCCATTGTTCCAAGTCGAGGTTATACAGCTCTTGTTGGTTTTCGGTATTACTCATACTTCCTCACTTTTTGGTTTGTTAACATTCCAGCATTCAGGAACCTTGATATGCGGTAGCGGTCTTTCCGCGGACTCGGTTAAGCCCACAAACTCACACTGCGGTATATTTTTTCTTTTTTGCTCTTCCTCGAACAGCATCAAGGCTTTTTTGACCTCTTCCTCTACGTTCACCTTGCTACGTTCAGGATTGTTAGCCTCTCGTTCAGTTCTTCTTTTTGCAAAAATTTCTATAGCAAGAGGGCTAAAGATTTTTTTCGGTTTTGTAATTCCCAAAGCCTTTTGTTTTTCTAGCTCGAGTTCTTTTGCTTTTTTCTCTTCAATTTCTTTGTCCCATTCTGCGAATTGTTTAACGTAAAATTCTTTCAACGCTTTTTGCCTTTCTTCGTAGCTCGGTATTTTTGGTTTATTATCAGGGTAAGAATTTCCACTGTATGAGCTATGTTTTTGAGTTTTGTGTGTTTGCTTTGAAAATTTTTCTTGGCTACGTGCTGTTTTTGCAACACTGTCTTTTTCAACATTTTGCAGAGTATAAACTATCTCGGTATTATCGCCGTACACGTCCCTTATTATCTGCTTTAGACGGGATTTGTTATGTTCGCTGATAGCTAGTTTTTTCTTGAAAACAAGGCGTAGCTTAGTTTCGGCTTCGAGGTAGCAATAGTCGATGTCGCAAGTCAGTTCCTGAGCGGTGTTAGTGTCAAAATTTCTAGCAATAGCAAGGTCAAGTTTATTAGCTGGGTTGTCCCAGTCGTAGGCTTTCATAGCTTCCTCATCGGTGTTTTCTGGGATTGGTCGGTTTAGTTGATTCAAGTACTCGTTAAGCGGTAAGCCTTGGCTTGTAGGGCTTTGAGGCTCCAGTTGCTGAGATTCGGTCGATAACTCGGATTCCTCGAATAGCTCACCTGAGTTAAGCATTTCGCCTAGTAGTTCGCTTAGGCTTGCCATGCCTTTTGAATCGCTTAGGTTTTGGGTTTTCCGTGGGGCATAGTGACGACCACGCCTTGAGTATGCGGGTTGTAGGGGTTCAGTTGTACGATTTTCTAGTACGGTTGGTTTAGCGTTTGTTTCGTTATGCGAATCCCCATAATAGCTTGTTTCTGGGGTTTCTGGTTGGCCACCTTGGTTCAGTTCGTGACAATTTGTCACGAGTTCGTCTTTTTTTGCGACGATCTCATTCTGTTCATTTTCGGTAGAGCATGGCTGACTTGCTGCCCCATCAGGGTAGCAAAGCAAGTCAGTCTGCTCAGTTACGAGAGTTGAGGTTTTGGAGAATTCGGCTTGGACACGAATACGGGGTTTGGGGGTGGGGGTAGGTAGTGCAGCATCTTCGCTGCTCGTATCTATACCCATTCTATCAACGTTAAGAACGGAATTAAAAAACACACTGCTGTAGGCAGTGTTTTTTAATTCCTTATCCTTTGTTTCTATATCTATATATGTAGGGGGGGTCAAATTTGACCCTATACGGGGTCTTTTTTGACTACTAATAGGGTCATTTTGAGAGGGAGTTTTTAGCAATTCTAAGTTATTTATCTTAGTATTATTTATTAATTTAAGGTTGTTTTTTTGACCCCCTCTATTATCATTTAATTGGCTATAAAATAGTTTTGGATTAGCTAAAATTGCAAGAGAGCTTTCTGTTCTTTTTGCAGAAAATACGCTATGTCTTACTTTTCCTTTATAGATATATTTACCAGGATGGTAGTCTATATGGTAAATATCGGCTAACATCTTTAAAAATCTTCCGCGCTGTTTTTTCTTTACTATAGTTTTGTTTGACAACAACTCTGGAGAAAAGATGATTTCATCGTGATCTTTTAAAAATAAAAACTCAAATGCGGCTATAAAGAATACAGCCTCATGTGGTATTGTTTTTCTATTATTACAAGCCCTAGGTATGGTAATCCATTTGTCGTAACATGTATTATAAATATCATCTTCAGTAAGCCTGCTCTTGCCTTTCGGAGTAGGATAAAATGGTATAATGTTAGAGGAGTTTTTCACGCTCTACCTCCATATTATAAAATAATTCTGGAGTACTTATTCTTTGCTCCCCGTCATGAGTAAAAGCAATTACATATCCATAGCTTCTACGTTCACCTTTAAACTTTACGCAACTACGATATTTACAATTGAGGATATCGCTTAATTGGTTTAAAATATTTCTGTTTTGGTTATGGCTACAAAGAGTTATTTCTGATAAAAATTTATGATCTACAAAAATGGTTTTATCTTCTTCTCTAAAAAGTAATTCTATTAGTGTGGCTAGCAGAACATTAGCTTGTTTATTACCTAGAGTTTTTGTCGAGTCATTAGCTCTAGTAATATTTTTACCGACTTCTAAATATCTACGAAAAGCCTTCTTTTCTTGAGAAGTTCTTTTGCATAGAGTTAACACTTGTGCTTTCATGCCTCGCCTCCTAAAATTAGGTCTATTAGTACATCTACATCATTAAAGAAATTCTCTGAGGCGTTATTCTCTGCTCTCGACCTCTTTAGCCTTGTAGCTATTATTCTTATCGTCATTTCTTTCTCAGATTGAACTTTCATGCAGCTTTCTCCACTCTTCCGTTAATAATAAATTTCCTGAATCTTAACTCTCCAGTCATATCGCTATTGCTCCTAAGCCAAACATTGGCTCTCTATAATTTCTATATATTGTCCCTGTTTTTTTTTTTGAGTCTAAGAGAGGGTTTTCTTCTAGTTCTTCCTCTTCTTCTTTCCAAAGTTCTTCAACAATATTTAAACTTTCTTGTGCCTTTAAATACTCTCTCATCAACCATTCATTGAAAAAATGGAACTCGTTGTTTAACAATATTACACCTGAGTTGGTCTGGTATTCTTCGGCGATAAAATATAGGTGATCGCCTTTTTGTATGTCGGTAAAGGCTTTGTCTTCTTGGGTTTTCTTTTGTTCGATTAAAATGGAGTGTAACTTTGTGTAGTAGTACTCATCGTGAAGATCGTTTAAATTTCCTACCCAAATACTGCATATCGGTTGCCCTTTATAATTTCGTGTGGCTAACTCAATAATTTCAGCTTGGATGAATCTGTAAGGTAGTGGTGGTATTAGCTGGAGGAATAAAGAATTACCGATATTACGTTTGCCGTTGTTAGCAGTTCCGTAAGTACGTTTTATTAGGTTGGAGGATTCTAGTTTTTGGAGAACTCTTTGGACTCTCTTCAAACTGCTTTTGTCGCAATTATTACAAAATTGAAGAGCTAGATTTTTTTTGTTCGCTTTAAAAGGTAAGAAGATTTTTTGCTTTTCTAAAAACGAGAGATAAAAGTATTTTGCTTCAAAACAAATGTTGTACTTTATAAGACACTGATTAATGCGATCGATATTTAACTCGTTATACATATACACCTTTTTTAAATTCAAAGGTGAAATGATAGCATATCTTCGCTAACAAAAAGAGAGGACAGGTTTGTCCACTCTTTTGAGTTAAAAGAGCCAAAAACGAACAAATTTTGCTATAAATTAATTCTAGAATTTTCAGAGAAATGTGCTGTAAGCTGGAGAAAACAAAGTTTTTTAGCTTATACACAATAAAATTTACTAAATAAAAAAGAGTGGACAGATTTGTCCACTCTTTTCTCTTGTCTAAAACTTTATTTTGAGCTATATATAAATATACGAAATAAAAAAGGGCTACTTTCTCAATTTCTGCTCTTTCTTTATTTATTATTTGGGTCATACGACTCTTTACTTTCTGTATATCAGCGCTCCCCGTTTTATAGAGGGGCGTTTTTTTTTAATTAAATTATAGTGTTTAGCTTAAGAGTATTCTTAAAGCTTCTTTTGATACTTGCAATTTTTCTGCAATCTTATCAGTATCGTTGTTATATTCTATTCTTAGTTTGTTCACTAATCGCCAAGGCATAAGCATATCGGCACCTAACTTATCAGCTTGACGCTCTAGTGCATTTGACAAATTACTTCTATATAAAGCGTCATCTTTTATGCCATCGCCGATAAAATCTTTGTGCAATATAAAATGCGCTATTTCGTGAGCTAAAGTAAAGCGTTGACGATTAGGGTGGTGTTTGTCGTTTACAATAATCAGATAACCAGCAGAGCCGCCAAAAACACTATCTTTTTTTATAGCACCCGAAACATTATTGCCTAAATCGGCATACATAACGGCAATACCAAAATCGTTAGCTATACCATTTAAATTTACCGGAGCTTCTCTGTAGTATTTGTGTAGTATATCTAACGGGTTAATTTTTTCTGTCATAACCTACACCTCCTGTCTTTTAATAGTATTTAACATATCTTCTTGTTTACTGTTATCGTTGTCCTTAATAGCGTTAAATTTTATATCCACCTCTTCTAAAATTTCCTTTCTTAAATCAGGTAATAATTCGTTTCTGAGTTTGTTATAAGCTTCTTGTTTTGCACTTTCGGAAGCTTGTACTAATATAGTATTATATCCCCACACCGCTGCAATTGCCACGATAATTGCAACTCCTGTAAGAGTAATAGTTGCAACTGTAAGCAATATAGATACCAACTCTATTGCTTTTACCTCGCTGTATGAAACAACGCCTTCGGTAAACAAATATACAAAAATACTAACGCTTAAGATGAGTACGATAATTAAAATTGATACTAGCTTATTCATAGTTATTTTGTATATATTGCACTCCCTATTAATTTAGCGGGGCGTTTTTTTTTAATTAAAATTGTTATAGCTTGGTTGTCTAATTAATTCATCTAGTTTTTTATCTAATTTATTTTGGAATAATTTTACAGTTTCTTTTTGCAAGTCTATCATTTTACGCTCTTGCTCAAGCTGCTCTACTATCTCTTGTTGTTTATCTAAAGGCGGTAAATATAATTTATGAGATGATAATTCAGGTATAGTTAGCTGAGGAGTAGTACTCCCTGAATTTTTTAATTCGATGGAATTAATAGCATAAGCTAAGTATATATAATTGACATATTCTTTAGGAATTAATACGAGTAATCTAACTATAGGAAAAAAAGGTTCGTTTCTAGGTGTAGCATGGCCGATAGTTCCTCTTGCGGATACTGTTACGCAGGCTTGATTGATTTTAAAAATATTAGTATACCCATACAAAGCTTTATTTTCGATCCCATTTGAAAAAATGGGGATATTAAAATAATCTGTCTTTATAGCTGAAAAATTATTTTTAGGCGCGTCACCACCAGCGTAAATTTTTGTACAAATATCACCTATTTTTACCAATCCCCAGTTTTTATCAATCTCAAAACAAGGTTTCCAAGACTCTACAGCTTTTTTTAAACTGCTGATTATAATTTGATAACTATCTAGTTCTTTTACAATTCTATGCTGCTTTTCTATAGAAGCAAAAGGTATATTGATATGCTGTAAATCATTCCAATAAACGTGTTGTTGAGAAGTTCCTTTTTGCAACTCATAAATTAATTTTTGATTAGCTTTTAGACAGTAAGCAAGATACTTAGTTAAAAATTGATTTTCATTAGCTTTAATTACAATACAATCAGAAGCCCAAATAGGATAATCGTGATACCAAACATAACCTGCTGAACCTGAAGAACTAATAGTTATTACATTAGCTTGATGATTGGCTACATTGTGATTATAAGGACTCGATACACCACCAGCAATTACCGGAATATTACCATCTACTGCTTTTAGTTGAGTGATTGCTTCGCCTTTTTTTACTGAAATAATATTTTCTTTTTCTAATTCTTTTAAGCTAACAAAAGAATGATTATTATTTTTTTTGTTTTCTTTTTTGTAAATTTTACCAACTAAATTATAATTATTTTCTTTTACTTTATCGAAATTAATCAATACAAAATTCTTTATTTCTTCTGAATATTCATCAATATTGGTACTTTCTAATATATCTAAATCGTTTTCTCCTTCTATTTTTCTTCGGTGATTATTTAACGTATAGCCGTCATTATTAACCACAAAGAAAAAGAAATTTTGTTTTTTCTGAGGATGATGAATATTCTCTAAATAAATAATATCAGTTTTAACTTTTGTATAAGGTAAAAATACTCCAGGAGGTAAAGATGCGATAAGTCTTAAGTCGCTGTGATCGATCAGAAATTTTCTTACCTCACTTAAATCTTTTCTGAACAAAAACCCCTCTGGAACTACAGCAGCTAACCTTCCTTTTTCTTTGATTGATTCAAAAAGATGTAGAATACAAATGGCGTCGCCGTTATTTTTGGCTAAACCACATTGGTAAAGACGGCTATATTCATTATTTTTTTTATTTTGAGAGAATGGAATGTTAGTTAAACCAACGGAGTATTGTTGATGCACCGGTTCTTCTAAAGTATCTTTCACATGAGTTATACCGCTATGACCGTCTCCGTGTAAAATAGCATTCATTTTAGCAATTCGAGCAGATACGGAAGCGTCACGTCCAAAAAGAACTTTGCATTTTAGATGCTCTAGTTTTTCATTGTTTAATTGATGTGTATTCTTAATGTAATTAAATGATTCGGTAAGAAAACCGCCTGTTCCACAAAATGGATCATACACAGTATCATTTATAGTAGGCTTTACGAGATGAATCATTGCCTTTACAATATTTCTAGGAGTAAAATACTGTCCTAAATCATTTTTTGTTGAGGTACTGTTTTTTAAGAAATATTCGAAAGCGTCGCCTTTAACATCAGAATTGGTAGAAGTTAAATGCAGGTCGTTAAGAGCGTCTATAATTTTTTGTAAAGTAGTTTCTTTTCTTATAGTAGATTCAACAAAAACGTCTTTTGCATCATAATCTTTAATTAATTTAGGTATGATAAGCTTGTTTAAGTAATCTACTTTACATTTAGCATTCTTTAATTCTTGCCAATCAGATTTCTTTTCATGTTCACCTAATAATTTTAAAAACAACAAGTTAGCAAATTCTAAAAACCGAGGCAATCCAGCTTGAATATTATCTTCCCACAAATAATTATCAATGTTATTGAAAACTTTTAGTAAGTCTTCTCTAGATTTTCTAATTTTAAAAGGAGTTATTTCTAGAGAATTGGCATTAACGAATTCTAAAGCATGTTTATACTTTATGATTTCTTTTACTTCTTCACCGTCTATTATAAGGGGAGCGTTTTCTTTTACGTGAAATGTTTTGCAAAACACGCCGTTAGCAGCTAGTACAAATTTAGGCTCTTCAAGTAGTTTAGCATAATTAATAGCTTGCTCCAGAGCTTCATCTAAGTTTTTTTTAGGATTTTTAGCTTCGATTATTCCGATTAAGCTTCCGTTATCATCAAACAAGCTATAATCTGGACTTTTTCCTTCAAGTCTTTTTCTATAACGTTCTGGTAATTCTGTTGCTTCTAGAATAACATTTCTTTTAGGATGTCTTGGGTCAATTATCCAGCCATTATTTTGTAAAGCATTATCAATAATCCATCTAGAAGCTGGTTCAGAGTACATATTAATCTACGACAAAATTATATACATTATATCTTATAAGTTTTATTAACTGTTCTGTGATGATGAAGTTTTTATGAAACAACACTTACTATTCAACGTACCTACGGCCGATAATAAAAATAGCCATAAGTACATTCCAATAATTATCCATTCTCATTTTCTTTGTCAACAACTAATTGTTTTATAGAAAGTATAAAATAAGTTTACAAAAAGTAGAAGAAAGTATATAGTTAATGATAATTAACAAACGCTTTAAGTTTAATAGTAAAGTTTTGAGGTAGTTTATGGTAGCTTTAAATACTCATACAGCAGTTAAAAGGTTGATAGCAAGCGGTTTTAGCGAGCAACAGTCTGAAGCTATAGTAGAAGTTGGTTCAATAAGCGAATATAAAAAAGAACAAGATAACATAAAAGCGGATATTGTTGATATCAAAGCTGACATAAAGATCATGAAAGCCGATATAGCTAACATTAAAGAAAATATGGTTACTAAAGCTGACCTTGCTAAAATCAAAGCCGATCTTACTAAAGTTAAAAGCGATGTAATACTGAGTATGGTAGGGCTAGTCATTTCTTCAACAGCCATAACAGTAGGGCTAATAACTTATTTTTTAGGTAAATAACATGAAAGCATTAAAACTAGAAGCGGGAGTATATATGGACAGCAAGGAAGAGCTACTTGAGGCTATCGAGCACTATGACGTGTTGACCAAAAAACAACGGCAAGTTTTAAGGGTTTTGGCTGATATAGAAATAGATAATATTGCTACTGTTACTGCTGTTACTCTAGCTGATATGGCTGGTGTCACTCCTGGTGCTATATATAAAGCTGTAAAAGTTTTTGAAGAAGAAGGATTACTAAAAAATATAGATAATATGTCTTCTAGAAAAATTTATAAGTTTAGAGTTAATCCAATTAAGCTAGATCAAATAAAGGAAGTATATAAAAGTAAAAAAAAATATATAAAAGTAAAAAAAGGTGTTGACTTCGATTAAACACTAAGTTATAACTATACTCATAAGCAAAAGCAATAGTGCTAACGCTGATATACAGAAAGTATTAGGAGTCCCCCATGACCCAAAATTCCCACACCCCTTACATACCTATTTGGTATACACCTGAAAACGTTGCTAAATATAAAAATACCGCAGAAAGCGTTTCAAGACAAATCAACATTGATAAAATACAACCTTTACCACGTTTAAACTTAGTAGCACTGGACGAAGTACACGGCGAATACGAGCTAGAGCTATTGTCTAAGGCTGAGAGTTACGGCTTAAAAATTCCTTATATAGATGCTTTTTCGCTAAATTCTTCTAACAAGCAAGAAGTAGACTTTGGTGAGCTAGAGTACCTAGTTTGTCTATACGAGAACCTAGACGAAGAGGGTCTTGAGTTAGCCGAAAGAGCGCGTGTCTGGCACATGCCTATTAAAGAGTACCACCTTAAAGATATATACAAGTTACGCTTTGAGATAGAAGACTACGAGAAACAGCTTGATGAAGCTAGTACACTTTGGATCGGCTGGGAAACGGATACTTACGACCCGCAAGGTTTAGCCGAGGCAATAGCCGAAGCAAGAGGCGAAGCCGAGGAAGATCACAGGAATTATATATGGGTTAAGAATAGCGTTTACAGAGCTGGGAGGGGGGTGTGAAAAACGATGATAACAACGAAGTGATTAAGATTTGGGCGTGGATAGTCTTGATAGTATTAATGCTAACGCCTTTTATTCTTAAAGCTGTGAAAAACGACAAGAAGCCTATTAAAGATAATACAGCTTTGAGCGAAGCTTATAGGTATAGGCATTAAAAAAAACCCATTGAACTTCAAAAAACAACGGGCTGGTATATCATTCAAATATAGTTAATAAACTTAAAAAACTCAAAAACTATAGGTAAACATTATGATAAAAAATAAAGCTAAAGTAAACACCAAATTTGTGGCAACATTTAAAAATATTATAGTTGATGCAAAAGGACAACCTCAAGATGCGTTGATAGTTGATATTGTCAGCGAGTGCGGCAAAGCTAGAAAAAGCAGACACAAGGTTGATTATAGTGTTGCGCCTGAATTGTTTGAGTCTTTGAACAGCGGAGACCAAATAGTTTTTGAGGCACAGTACCAAGAGAGACCTGCGTATGCAGAGGGTTATCAGTTGTTCTCAATTAAAAATATAAAGAGGTTATCATGATTATAAACAAAACAAACTGGCTACAAATTATGCGTAATTTCTACGAGACTGAAGACTACCATATCGTACAGAAGTTGCGTGATAAGGACACTTCGCAAGAAGCTAGAGAGCTGGTGGAGTTGTCTATGCAAAAGCGTATAGAGTTGTTAAGTTGTGATGTTGCCGTGAGTGCTTAATCAATAACATAAAAAAGGTAAGTATGAGCAAAGTTGTAATAAGTAAAACTAAGGTAGTAGTAATGAAAAAATTACATTCAACACATGAGGGTACGCTAAGAATAATGGACAAACTATTGCCTTGTGCAGTTTTGGAAGACGGAACAAGGATCATTAGTAGTTCGGCTGTATATGCAGCATTTGATAGACCTCGCAAAGGTAAAATTCAAGACAGAGAAGACAGGACCAACTTGCCCACTTTTATAGCGTCAAACAATCTCAAACCCTATGTAGAACAGGGGTTACAAGAGGTGACCAAATTAATAGAATATTTGGATAAAACTAAGAAGCCTAAAAAAGGTTACAAAGCTGAGATATTACCTGCTTTGTGCGATGTTTACTTACAGGCTAGAAAGGACAATAAACTTGTAAAAAGCCAGCAAAAATTAGCCGATACTTCGGAAATGATGGTCAGATCACTTGCCAAAGTCGGAGTTACCGCCTTAGTCGATGAAGCAACTGGATACCAGAACGTCAGAGCTAAGGATGCGCTACAGGCTTTGTTGGATAAATATTTAATTAAAGAGTTTGCAGCGTGGGCAAAAAGATTTCCGCCTGAATTCTATAATGAAGTGTTTAGATTAAGAAAATGGAATATCAACAAAATTAACTCCAGTAGAAGACCTTGTTATGCAGCTCAATTAACTAGCGATATAGTCTATGATAGATTAGCTCCAGGTATTTTAGAAGAATTAAAGCACTTAAAAGTAGATAGCGAAGTAAAGCATGTGAAGCTCCATCAATTTTTAAGTCCTGACTTAGGGCACCCAGCTTTAACTCAGCATTTACATACAGTTACCGCTTTAATGAAAGCATGCGATAATTGGGATCAGTTTAAAGTAATGATTGATAAAATAATACCTAAAAAGAATATCGAAGTAATAATGGGTAATGCTTAATTATGTGGTATGTCAAAAAAGAAGAAATAGAACAAGCGGAGCAAGAGCTAGCGGTTCTTAAGAAAGCTAGAAAGGAATATTGGGCTTTAGAAGACGAAGCTAGGCGTAGGGGCTGTTATATACCGATAGATCGAGAAAAAGAATATCACATTACTCGTACAAAGATATACGACCTCGAAGACAAGATAAAAGAAATGAAAGACAATACTCTTCCTATTTTATTGAAGAGAGCGCTCTGGTACGGTGGGCTACTGTTGTTTTGCTTTGCTCTAATGTGGGGAGCGATGAGATGGTAAGTATATACTGTTATACAGATATAAGCAAATAAAGATATATAGATATAGGAATGAACTACGAAGTATATACAAGGAAAAGTAAACGTAATCCTGAGACACCGCAGCTTCAAGGAAAAGAAAAAGCGAGATTGGTAGAAATATTAAACACACCCGAAGTTTACGACTTTAGCAAGTTTAAGAAAACTAGGACTGTGCAATCAGATGAGTTGAATTTTTATGTACCTGAAAAGTGGAAGAGGTGAGTATGAAACCGCAAGATTTCATAAAGATGATTGATGAATCCAAGCTACTTGACCTGGTAAACAACAATGATTTAGAGCGTATAGCATACTTAGTAGAGAACGGACTTGATGTCAATAAGCCGAGTAAATACTTTGAAACTATGCTAAGTAGAGCGGTAAAGACCAACGCAACTGACATAGCGACCTATTTAATAAAAAAAGGTGCTGATGTGAATATGCCTGTTGTGGAACGAGAGAGTCAAGCTTTCTGCTCGTGCAATAAGTACTCTCTGTTAAGTAAGGTGGCTTATCACGATAAAAGCGGTTCAATATTTGCGGAGTTGCTGAGAGCTTATCCAGACTTAGATATTCACGAGATAGACTTTAGGAGTAATTCAATACTGGACTACGCTATTCGAGGAAGAAACAAGACTATGGTTGACGTGCTTGTCGGTCTAGGAGCTAAGACAAATAGCGAGAGTTTAGAATGCTTTAACAAAAATAATATAGATGAGGGTAACAATGAGTAACTTAATGCAAATAAACACCACTAATGCGTTAGATATGTTCGATGCAATGGAGAAATCTTATAGAATAGCAGACTTAATGTCTAAATCGGATATTATACCCGTACATTTTAGAGGGAAAGCAGCAAATATCTTTATCGTGCTGAATAGTGCATATAGAATGAATATAGACCCAATGTTAATGATGCAAAATACTTTTGTCATCGGCGGCAAGCTAGGGATGAACGCAGCTTTTGCTATCTCTCTTGCAAATAGAAGTGGGCTTTTTAGCCATGGCATACGCTATAGAATAGAAGGGAAAGGTGTTGATCTAGCAGTTACTGCTTACACAAATCTAGCTGGGAGCGATGAAGAAATTTCATATACTATCACGATGAAAGAAGCAATAGCAGATGGTTGGACTAAGAATACTAAATACCAGAGTTTACCCGAGCTTATGTTGCGTTATCGTGCCGCAACTTTGTTAATTAGAACTCATGCCCCAGAAGTTATGAACGGCATGCAAGGAGTGGAAGAGCTAGAGGATATAATAGCGGCTACGAAAGATGTAACTCCTAAAAAAGAAAGAACACTGCAACCCGTACAAGTTCCAGCAGATAGCGAAATTAGAGAGCAACTTATGGAGTTAGTGGTTAGCAAGAGTATATCAACCGATCTTGTAGAAAAATGGTGCAAGAAAGCTGGTGTGTCAACCTTAGAAGAAATGAGCGATGACAAAATGATGGCTTGTATAGAGTATATTTTAACTAGGCATTCAGCGGTAAAAGAGCAGCAGAACGTGGTTACTGATGTTGTGATTAATGAGATACAGGAGGCGGCATGAATATTACAGAAGCTGTTAGGTGTTTAAAAGTTGGTAAAATAGTAAAACGCAAAGATTGGGACATTAGTAATGCAATAGATTATAATGGATGCGATGATTATACTCCGTTGTTTGCAATAGATGATATAGACGCCAACGACTGGCAGGTAGTGCAGTGAGTAAATACACAGTAGCATTAAGTAAATTAGTTAATTTAGACGAAGATGGTGTAAAATTTGAACTATGCGACTATGACCTTGCTAAAAAATACTATGTTAGAAGGATCGAATACTCGACGGAATATAAGATTGTAAACCAAATATTTAATGTTCTTGTACATTGTCAAAGCAACCCTAGCAAAGCTTTTAAGAAATTCAATATTAGATACTTAGTTAAAAACGAGGCTTTAATACCGATAAACATAGAAGACATTAATTATTGCGGTGATATAAAATTAGAAAAAGTCTCATTTTGGAAGAAAATAATAGGTGAATAAATGCTTACTTCAAAAGAACTGACAGCGTTAGCTAAAAAAATAAAAGAAAAATACCCTATAATAGACACAAAAAATTTAACTTTACTCGACGTTGATCTAGCTAAAGAATTGCAGGAAAAATGCAACTTGATTGTCGATGAAGCTAAACAATTTGCTAAATGGTATCAAGGCATCAGGTATAAGAAGCTGATAGTAGAAGGTGCCACGAAGTATAACTTAGACGGCGAAATAGTAGGTGTTGTAAGTGCAGAAGAGGCTCTTAAAATGCAGGAGTATGTAGAGAAAATTATTGCTGAGAAAAAAGAAAAAAGCGAGAAAGCTAAGGCAGTAATAGAGGGATAATAAAAAATTTACAAAACTCTATAAGTCTTATATTATAAGGCTTTTAGTCTCTAAAAAGTGAGATAATGAAAACAGCAAAGCGAGATAATCGAATTAAATGTTAGACTATAAACTAGAGTTATTACAACCAAATTTTGATTCAAAGTTAACCGACTTAATCATTGAATTTGAAAAACTCCGTTATACCGAACTAAAAGGTACTACACCTCCGCATTTGCTTCATGAATTAAGGTATATACTACATAGCTTAGAAAGTATAAATTCTTCTCGTATAGAAGGTAATCAAACCACTGTAATTGAATATATGGAGTCGCAAATATCCAAGAGCGATCAAAATAATTTAAATATTCGTGAAATTCTAAACATAGAAGAGGTAATATTATTCATTAGCAAGCTATCCTCGGAAGATATTGTAATTAACAGAATGTTTGTTAGTGAAATTCACAAAAGAGTTGTTGCAGGGCTTACAACAGAGGGTAGCGGTACGCCTGGCGTTTATAGGAATAAAAATATAAAAATATCTCAATCAAAACATACACCGCCAGATTATAGTCAAGTTAGCAGTTATATGGATAAACTTTACGAGTTTATTTCAAATAATGATGAAAGTAAGTATGATCCTATAAAAATAGCAATAGCGCATCATTACTTTACTTGGGTACACCCATTTGATAACGGAAACGGAAGAACCGTAAGAATTTTAACTTACGCATTACTCGTTAAATATAAATTTATAACTAATTTTAGAATGGTGAATCCAACAGCTACTTT
Source organism: Candidatus Trichorickettsia mobilis (assembly GCF_034366785.1). Classification (NCBI taxonomy): domain Bacteria; kingdom Pseudomonadati; phylum Pseudomonadota; class Alphaproteobacteria; order Rickettsiales; family Rickettsiaceae; genus Candidatus Trichorickettsia; species Candidatus Trichorickettsia mobilis. The sequence continues at coordinate 9,973 of NZ_CP112933.1, read as the reverse complement.
TTGTTCTAATAGAGGAGATTATTATAGTGCTTTATCTAGTGCCGACAGTCTTACTCAAGAAGGTAAAAATATTTGGTGTCAATATATGCTCGGAGGATTAATAGAATCAACGCAAAAAATATTAATGTTATGTGATTATAGCTTGCTAAATAAGCGCATCATACAACCTACATTAAAAAAGGCACTACTTAGAGCGTTTATTAGTCAGGATGAAGCTGCTATCTTGCATTTTTTGTCATTAAAACATTTTGCAAAATTTTCGGATTTATCAATTGTTCTAAAGAGCAAGAATAATAGCCAGTCTTATCACTCTAGAGTAATAGCAAAGATGTTACGCAATGATTTGATTGTTCCCATTAAAGAAAGAGGTAGGGTGTATACTTTAAAATTAAAAAACAAACATTTAATGTCTAGTTTAATAGACTCGTTCAGAGCAGAAGGGCTCTTGCATATTGATTGATCTAATTATAAACTTTAAAACTCGAGGCAACAAGTGTTGAGCTTAGACTTAAAATGAGTAAAACCATATCTAAAGAACGATTGCTTGTTTTCTTATCTCAGTTTCCAGATGAGGTGGATGTAGACAAGTTGCTTGAATTTGTAAGTGTAAAAAGTGTAAGCGGTAAAGATGACTGAATATAATTTTAGAGTAACCTCTAGAGAAGTTAAGTCTTATGTTTTTGGTGTAGAAGAAAGTATCAATATCGAGATTTCTAAGTCTAGGTTTAGCTCTTGCAGTTTGTTTGTTTCTCTGAGTTTAGATAAGTCAAAAGAACAAATTGCAATTAAAGATATAGATATCAAGAAAGGTACGCCGATTGAAGAAAAAGAATTGATAGGCTATATAACTGGATACTTCGAGTTTTTAAGTAGTGGCGACATTAACACTGCAATGAATGACTTAAAACTAGTCTTGAATAATGAACAAACCAGCTTTAGAGTTCTTGAAAACAAGTGGAATACTTTTGCTAGGCAGTTCACAAGTTGGTTTAACGAGAAGCTAAGACCTTGCTTAGACAAAGAACTGGAATTGCATAAGATGTATTTTGAAGAAAGGTAAATAGATTAACGTAAACCAAAAAGGTAAACAAAATGAATAAAAATGAATTTATCGACTATATATCCACGCAACAAAATTGCACTAAGACAAAAGCAGAAGAAATAATAAACGCTTTCACTAAAGCCGTGACAGGTGCTTTAAGCGAAGAAAAAACTGTAGAATTAGTTGGATTTGGTAGTTTTCACACTTCTAAAGTCGAAGCAAGAAAAGGACGTAATCCTAAAACAGGTGAGCCTATAGAGGTTGATGCTTACGTTCAAGCTAAATTTAGCGCGGGTAAGAAACTAAAAGACGCTTGTAACTCAAGAGCTTAAATAATGACTGATCAAGAAGTTAGATTACGCTGCTTTGAGTTGGCTTATCAGTATTGCATTAAAAGCATTAACGGTACGGAGTTAGAGGATGTGTTTGAAGTAGCAGAAAAAATACACAAATTCGTTTCCGATACTATAGGTCACGATGATAAAGTAGACTGGGAGGCTTATCAAGCAAAGTTGCGTGAGAATAATAAAGGTGTAGTAATTAAAAAACGCTTATGACTGAAGAACCAGAGAAACCAAAACCCAAGCTCACTCTAAAACTAGGCGGCGATAAGCTAAAAGCTATACAAGAGAAGCTTAAAACCGAAGTGCCGAAAGCTCCTAAAGTTAAAAAAGAGAAAATGCCTAGAGAGGAATATAAGGAAGTTCTAGACCTCGTGAGGCGTAAGTTTGCAAAAGCTTTTCCTAAGTGTACAAACCCTATCAGAATGCTTAAATTAGGTATTCATAAAGACTTGTGTAAGCGTCTCAAAATGGATGAGTATAAGATTTGGCGGTTTCTCTATGTCTATACCAAAAAGAAAAAGTACACGTTAGCAATGAAAGTTGGTGAACCTAGATATTCTTTAAGCGGCAAAGAAGTCGGTAAGGTTATGGAGTCAGAGGTTCATGTGCCTAAGAAAAAGCAGGTTAAAGGTAAGAGACCTAGTAACACCGCTAAACCTAAACAAAATACAAAAACCTCTAGCTAATCACTATTAAATTACGTCATAATTACGTTAATTTACACGCTTATTTACTTGTGTATGACGTCAATATCACGTATATTCATAAAATATTCTATTTATAAAGATAATTTATGATTTTACTAATTGGTGGTGAGAAAGGCGGCACTGGCAAATCAACAATTGCTAGCAATTTATCTGTAAAGCTATCTCATCAAAATCACGAAGTAATTCTTATTGACTGCGATCCTCAAGGAACATCTACAAAATGGCTAACAAGGCGCAATAAGTTTTATCCTGATCTACCCAAAGTGTTTTGCGTTCAAAAAACTGGCGATACTTACGACACGATTAAGGATTTAGCTAGTCGATATAAATATGTAATTATAGATGCTGGCGGCAGAGATTCCGAAGAGCTGAGAACTGCTATGGTTGCATGTAACAAAATGTATATACCGCTCAAAGCTTCACAACCTGATCTTGAAACTAGTAAGCATATGACTCAATTGATTAAACTTGCTAAAAGTCTAAATAATAAGCTTGATGCTTATACAATCATATCTATGGCATCAACGCATTATAATTTGAACGAAGACAAAGAAGCTATAACTTTATTATCTCAGTTAGATATAGCTAAAGTATCAAGCGTTATCATTCACGAACGTAAAGTATACAGAGATGCAATAGCTGATGGAAAAGGTGTTGTAGAATATGACAATCCAAAAGCTATACAAGAAATCGACTTATTAGCAAAAGAGGTATTTTTCAATGAATAAATCTAGGTTTTCTCTTGATGTTGAAGAGGCTACTAATGCTAAAAATGTAAATAATGATGTTGATAAAAAAGCTTTAAAAGCTTTTGCTAAAGCTGCGATAACCCATACTATTGATATAAAACAAAGTAATGAAAGTTGGAAAGAAGAGAGTCCAGATGCTTTGCCGGATTATAATTTTCGGCTAAGATTAAATAAGTATCAAATTGGTTTAGTGAAGTATGTTGCTAAAATTGAGAAACGAAGTCTTAGCAATCTGGTAAAATCTATTCTTCTAAATGAATTAGAAAGGCGTTTAAAAGAGGAGCGTTAACACTGCGTTTTGACGTCAAAATGAGTTATAAATGACTAAAAAACAACGTCAAATCTCCGTAATTTTAATAGGATATAAAGCTTCTACCTGTTTCTTCTTCAGCTCGTAGATAGGCGTTTTAAAACCTTTGACGTCTTCAAAAGTTATCTCGCCATTAGCCCAGTATACCTGAAAGTCTAACACGTACTTTACTCCTTCTGGAAGATGTATCGGTGTTTGCATAAAGAAGAACTCAACCTCGCCTGCTTGTTCTAAAGCTTTAAGTTCCATGTATCTTTTGGCTTCTTTTTTAGAGGCAAACTTGAATCCGTTGTATTCAGTCCTGACGGCTTTGAATTTATGCTTGAGTTTCATCTGTAATTACGTATAATTTTATCAATAAAACTCGCTAAGGTTAGATTTTGTAAGTCCCTCAAATAAGCGAGTTACTCTTTTTACCATTTAATTTTACCTTTAATATTGTCCCACATTTCTGAATTTTTGTATTTGCCTCCGCAGTTTAAAGCGTTATCTAAAGTTTTTATAATTCTTTCAGAAATAGCTTTAAACATATCAGCGATTAAATTATCAGGAACATCGTCATCAAGTTTAATAACTATTGTTATGCTTTTTGTTCGTTTGATACCCAACCAATTTAATAGTTTACTTATCATTCCACAAGTCCCACTCGGCTTGGCGTCTTCTAACAAGTCCAGGTAACACAGTGCCGTGAACTTTGACGATGCCCTTTTCTTCGCTAAAGAACTCTTCCGCAGCTAGTCGATAATCGTAAGAGTTTAAATATTTCAAACCTTGAGACTTAAGAAAACCGACGCCTCCCCAGTTGTATATAAGGCTAACTAGAGCGTCAAATTGCCCTTGGGTCAAAGGTACGTGTACACCTTTACTTATCGTTGTTTCAGCGGTTTTAACGTCATTAAGCAACATTCTTTCGGCGTCAGCTTCCGTGATAGGCGAATTGTATCTTTCCGTAGAAGCTTGAACAACGTGTCCATAGCCTATTGTCATTTTACCAGCAGGACAATGATAAGGAGTGGGACTAAAGCCTTCAAACTTTTTGATTAGGTCAATGCCTTTTTGTGATATGTTCATATGGTTTTATTATTGTTTATTGTTTTCAGGACTAAAATCTACATCGATGCCAAAGCTGTCTTTTGTAAACTTTTCGCCTAATTGTTCTACTAGATTATCAGATCCGAGTATATACTTGGAAAACATAGCAAAGCATATAAGCATCCCTATCCAGAACATTCTATTTAAGAATACTTGTTTTAATAATTCTACAATTTGTTTAACGATACCCATGTTGCTCAGCTATTACCTTTAAATATTCATTAGATTTTTCTTGGTTTTTGTTCATCTCCTCTATTAGAAGCGTCAATTTGTTATCTAATCTTAATAACAAGAAAAAATTTATCGTTTGAGATAAAAATAGTACCGTCAATAAAAGATCGTGAATTGTCATGTTATAATTCTACTTCAAATTTAGTAAATATTGAGTATACTTATTGTATGTATAGCTAGTTAATTAACAACATGATACCATATTTAGTTAGTTTAGCCAAGCCGTTAGGCGCATTTTTTGTAGGAATAATCGGGTTTCTTTTGGTTAAAAAAAATCAAGAACTGAAACAAGAAAACAAAGAAATTAATAAGATAATAGATATTCAGCAAAAGGTCATAGATGCTAAAGAAGAAAATAAGAATACTACTGCTGACGATGTTATTAAGCTCATGCAGCAAGACAAGTTCTAATTTTACGCATAAGATACATTTGCCTGAAATGCCTATCGCTGGCAAAGAAGTGGCAAACGAACTAACAACCGTGTGCGATAAAGATAAGTGTAAGAATATTTATCTCTGGCTGACAAAGCTACATGATTTTAAAATAGAGTATAATATATACAAGGAAGAGCTAGCAAAGTAAACTCAATCTTGCTCACTGTCATGCGCTTGTTCTAATACCTGAGCTTCTTTCGTTATTTTTGTGTTTTTCTCAAAACCTGTAAAAGAAGTAAAAACCCCTAGAAAAAAACTAGTAAAACTAGATAGCCACAAGCTGCCTGCGTGCAGCTGATCGGGAGTGCTTGTGTGCAATATATAAGCTATGTACCCCATTAAAAAAAGTATATAACTTAAAACAACTCTCAAAAACATAACAATTCCAAGCTGGTGCCGAGAGCTTCAAAGTGGTATCGCTCCACTCCGCTACTTTTACTCATAGAGCTATTGCATAGTAGCAGACTCTCGACTTAATCAAGGATTGCAACAACTTTGTAGTTGTGCGATATGGTGTTTGAAACACCTGCATTGCAGAATATAATATGCGTTACCGGAAATGTAAACCAAAAACTACTTAAGCGCCTTGAACATCTTGAGAACCAGTAACTGAATACCTACAAGTATTATCGTTTGTATCTTTGGCATAATTCGACTTCGCTTTTGAATTAACTTGAGTTATTGCATTATAGTATTGAATTTTTATATCAGTCTCGGTAGAAGTGCCGTTTTTAGATAAATCACAATTCACTATACTTAATTCAGAATTAGTTGAAGCTATCAAAATATTATTGGTCAAATAATTATTAAACTTGCAGCCTGCTAGCGAAAGTATGCTTTTTGCACCAAAAAGCATTATATGCATACTAGCGCCGTTCAAAATAACATTATCTAAACTGACAGTGTTACCGCCTTGAATGAAAAACAGCTTATCGCCATTACCAGGATTCAAGGTATTTATCGTAATATCTTTTATGATCGTTGTAGAGTTTGTAGCAACTAAAAAACTAGAACCTCTTTGCTTCATATCGAATGTAATTACCGTATCTTTTGCAAAATTAAAGAAACCTTTAGAATTCGATATTATAAAAAACCAATGATTTTTAGTCGATACAGTTTCATCATCAATAATTTTAATTTTGTTCTGCGTATCGCCTTTTAAAGTTATCCAACTAAAATCACCGCTACTTAGATTTACGCTATCTTTAGTTATAGTTAGATCACTTAAAATATTAAGCGTCACTTTACGACCGCCGCCGTCCCTGCCGTATTCTTTAAACAAAACCTCTATCGCTTGTCTTAATGTATTGAATTTACAGCTAAGAGCAGTTCCGACATTATATTCAAAATTGTTTTGTATAGGAATTATAGGCTGGTTCGGAATATCAGGATTAGGTTCTATAGGTATAATAATTTTTGGGTCACCGGTATTAAATCTATCTTTAATAAAGCTTTGTCCATCATAAATTAGACGAACTATCTGCCCTTTGTATAAAGGAGTGTAGATCATATCTATATAATCACCGGAATTTTCCAACATATCCTTAGCAGGTAAGCCGTCAACACTTATTCTAGTAAGTCCAGAGGTATCTTCCGTACATAGAAAGTTAACAGTCATGCCTTGATAATAAGCAGACTTTGCTACACCGTAAGCACTCTCTAAAAAAATATCGGTATACCCGGCTGTTAGGTTAGGTTCTATTAACACGATCTTATAATCATTGGTATAGACATACTGTGCGTTATTTACTTGCTGAAAACTATCGCCGATTAATACTGCTTCTACATAATCGCTGTTATCTAAAACAACGCTTGAGGTAGTTTTGTAAGCATGTAGTTCTTTGTAGGGTAAGTTTCCTATTTTAACTTGTACTACTCCAGTGCTTTTAATAGGCGACACAAAGGATATCTTCATGCCGTTATAATACTTATATACGGGAGCGTTATTTGCCGCGGTTAATACTATCTTGTTGTCTTGATTAGTTTCCGCAGCCGCTATGTACCCGTCAATTGCAGAATTTCCTATACTTTCGATAAAATCGGCATAATTGATTTTCCTATCCACTCCTTGAGCAGATTTTCTAACTAGCATTAAATCTCCTTCGTTAAAAGAAGCTGCCGATTCTAATTCATATATTTGCTTTCCTGTCATTTAAATATTCCTATTTTAATTTTTCGATCTCTTGATCAATATACTCAATCCATCTAGCTATAAGATCGCTGTTATAATTTACCCATTGACGCGGCGGCACTTCTTCTCTTGCCCAGCCTACATCTTTTTTTTGCTCAGGAGGCTCATATTTATTGTATTCTTTGTTTATATCATCTTTTACAAGATTAGTAGCCCACCTTGGATAATTAGGCGTTCCGTCTTTTTTTAGGGGTCTATCAGCCATTGTTTATTACTTCAGCAAACTTGCTGCCTCCTTGTATTATAAAATCGTTATAAGTCAAAAGTATTTCTAACGGATTTAATTCTTCGACAAAGTATATACTATCATCATCAAGCCCTAGATTTGTCTTAGTTACTATTATCTCGGCAAAACCTAACGTATCTAGCGGCTTTAATAAACTATCCGCTTCTACCTCAAATATATCCGTAGAAGCACCTGTGCTTACCTCAATATCAGTTTCGCTTTGTTCTTTAGCGACAAAGTCAATACTTTCGGTAGTACATTCAGCAAATTTAAAAGAATTAGAAACCTCTTTTATAACCACGTAATTTACACCACTAGCAACAACTGCGGATAATGTGTCGTTAATTCCCTGTAAGCTTGCAGCAGGTTCAACGCAGTTAATCTGTACTAAACAGCTATACTCTATCAAATAAGCAAAGCTAGGTTTGTACAACAAATATACGGCATTCAATATATCGCTAACAGTGCCTTGACTATGATCAATAATTATCTTGGTAAAGATTGCTTGCCTGTATTCATCGTCAAGCATACCTTTTCTAGTAACATTAAATACTACCCCCCATCTATCTAAAACAAAACCGACTGCATTAACTAACCTTGCTTTCTCATTGACACTTGATATTGCGTTATGCAATTCTTGAAATTGCTCTAAGAATACAGAGAAAAAGTATTTTAATCGCAATTTATCTTTGTCTTGCTCCAGTAGCCTACTTAAACCTCTATCTATGCTCGTGACTTCAAGCGACATTGATAACTACCTTTGTTTCGTTGGTAATAGGCATCTGTCCGTCTGATATAGCTACGTTTTCAGACTTTAAAGTAGGCACAACGCTTTCATCAAGAGAACCGCCTATTTTTACCACGGCATCAACAACACCTTCTACGCTGTATATTATACCGAACAAAGCTTGATAGGTAACTGCGTTTGCTACTCCTATAGAGTTTATGTAGGTTAGTATTTTTTCTTTGATAACGCTGGCCGAACCTTCTTTAAAATTACTATTCTTAGTTATATCAACCTGTACGCTAATCCATATTTTTGTAGGACGAGTAAAAGCGATAGGGTATTGAATGCCGCTGTTGTCAGTGACTATAATTTCTGTATTACCCAATAACTTAATTCCCGCAGGGCGTACGGAATGTAATGTTTTGGCAACATCGTTATCTTCGCCGCCTAAAACTAAAGCGTTAATAGTATGAGTGTCTCTATCAGAAGTAACTTTAGCGGCAGTAACTCCCGTAACTTGCAACAACCTTGCTTCAATAGCAGGATCCGTGCTGCTTCCTGCTATACTTAAAGATTTTCTTTGTCTATCCCTTAACTCAACATCAGTCTCAAGTTCTCTGCCGCTAACGGCACTAGATACATTAATAACGCTAGACCAACCTTGCACGGGCGTTTGTATTTCGGTTAAGCTGTAAGCAGGAGCGGATATCTTGCCGACTTTATCGCAAATAAAATTTGCATTATTGCTTACTTCCTCAATAGCTATGTTGTCGCTAACTACACAAGAAAAGGTTTTTAAAACATCTTTGACGATAAGATTAAGCGAGCTGTTAATTATATCCGCCGTAGTGATGTATTCACCGCTATTGATTAATTCTTTTAACTTAATTAGTATCGTAAAATCGCTATCTTCAGCCGTTGCCGTATAAGCAACATCAGCGTTATCTAACGTTATTTTATACTGACCTATTTTTACTTCTTTTATGAGTAAGGTAATAGCATAACAGTCGGTGTTTGACAAAGTTACACCATCTATCAAAGAAAAAGTAATGTCGCTATTTTTTACCATTACTTGTGAACCTGCCGGTACGTAAGTAGAGTTTACGCCGGTTAATTGACAAACAGCTTTAGTATAAGTAGGTTTTAATCTAGCAAGTAAGTTACCTGCTACTACGTAATCTAAGCTTACACCTGTTGCCGTGTCGACAAAGAAAGCATTGTATAGTTTTTGCAATTCTTCCCAAAGTATAGCTAATTCTTCGCTCATAACATTAGAGAATGTTCCATATACAGACGGCAACTCAAAGTCTATACCACCGAGCTTTGAAGACAATTTGCTTTCTAATTCAACTTTGATCTCATCAAACGTAGGTATCTTTAACCCTGAATCGCTTAATCCATAATCTGCCATTAAATTCCCACCTGTATTGCTTCACTTAAACTTACTGTGTTGCCAAGATTGTCGGTTACTTCAAAATTAAGCTTTAATGTTCTTGTGTTATTAATAATTTCAGCGTTAAAAGTAACTAAATCTTTCACGCCTTTGACGTTACGTATAGAATCGGCTATTACTTTTTTTAAAGGCTCTATGTCCTTTTCTGCAATATAAGGATAATACTCAGTGCCGACTTCTTCATCATAAAAGGACTCGCCTTTAATACACAACAACATTCTTCTAATTCGCTGTATTAAAGCTTGTGTATCGTCAACTAACTTCAAGTCCATGTTTTCTATAACTAGGTCGCCGTCAGGACCTATAGCTAAATCTTTACTCATTACCATCGACTAGCTTGGTTATTTCTTCAATAGATAGACCTGTAGTTATAGATATAGTATTAATATCTATATTTTGTAATAAGAGGTTTTTGGCAATTTTTATTTTGCCTCTAGCTTCGCCTCTAGCTTCGCCTCTAGCTTCG